>DATHOD010000119.1:0-21497 GCA_035485295.1 Bacteroidia bacterium | reverse complement strand
AGTGAAAAGTTAAAAACTAAAAGTGAAAACAAGGGACAATTTTTCACTATTCACTATTCGCTTTTCTCTTTAATACCACAAATGTAATATATTATTTACTATAATGTATAAATAATTATTAACATGCTGAAACTAATGGGTCATTAGCAAGAAAGGAGCAGGTACTTCCTGAATATCGCTTTTAAGTAGAATAGTGTCAGGCCTTGGCCCATTCCCGTACTCCACTTTTCTGGTCCAATAACCTTCATGGCTAAAATAAAGATCAAAATTATTTGAGCCACTTATCGCATGAAACTCAAACCTCCCCAATGAATCAGAGTATACCTTATGCCAATCAAAATTAGAATACTCATAATCTTCCGCTGCCTGGCGGGTAATAGCTACATGTGCAATTGGCCGGTGTGTTTCTTCATCTAATACAATTCCCTCCGCTTCCTGGTTAGCATCGCAGCCTGCAAATAGCAGAACAATAAAAACCACATCAATTGCCTTCATTCTACCCCACCCTTTCCCTCCTGCAAGAGGGAGGGCATTACACTTTTCACTATTCATTTTTCACTATAACTTGCGTCACTCCTATTCCTTTCAATCCTTTGAAGATTATTTTACCACTGGTAATTACATAGTCGTAATGCGTGCGTGCTACTTCACCTTTAGCACTATCAATATCATCTACCTCTTCGCTTTCTTCAATACTTATCTTACCCTCTTTGGTTAAAGTACCTTTAAGAATTCCACTAGCCATACTTGGCGGGTCGCCACTATCACTTAACTGCCCAAGTATTGATGTTTCTGTTATTATTCCATTATAAAGTAAAGTAACATACACAGTATTTACATCTGAAAACGGATCAGCTTCGTAGCTTGAAGTTTTAAGTGCCCACAGCAATACAGTAGTGCTATCATTCAACTTGATCTTTTGAAGGGCGTATGCATTGGCCAGTTTGGTCATGCCTATATCAAGGCTTTGCGCCCATTTGGCAAATGTGCCGGAAGCTTTTATAGAATCAATAAAATAAAAATCGCGCAGAACATACTTGATCATTTGTTGCAAACTATCGCCTACCCATTTCTTAGCCAACAGCTTTACCTCGTTAGTCCCCAATGAATCGCCCTTATTAGAACCTGCAACCTTTGCAGAATCAATTACTACCGGAAAGTTATTATTGTCTTTGAAATGTGTTAATAGCTTTTCAATGGCAGGGGCTAATTTTGGTGTAACAACCTGTCTTGTTGTATCTGCCGGATTGCCCGTTGCATGGTTGCTATTGGTATTCATATTGCAACTGCTGTAAACAATTGCGCATACTAAAAGACTGGTATACAGCGTTATTTTCATAATATTGTTCAATAATAAAACAAGTATAGTTAAAAGAGATGTAGCTTAAATGAAGACAGCAAGATTAACTTTAGTTCTGCCCTTACTATTTCTTTTTCGCTTTGCCACCGCCCAATATGATACGCTTCATTATATGTATTCATTTGCTTCAGTTGGCGCAGGTTACGATATAAACATTCACCCCTATGCAAATAGTATTAATAGCTACGGCCGCCCATTCTGGGCAAATGGGGGACCTACAATAAATGTATCAGGATTGATAGCTTTTAAGCAATCTTATTTTGGCATACCGGTAATGCTGGGTTATAGCCAGGCAGCTTTTAATGTTCACGATTATGCCTCGTTCCAGGCCGACACAAATCCTTCACCATATAAAACATATGGCTCAGGCAATGCAGGTAATTATAATATTTATTACCTGCTTACAGGTATTAACTTAAAAATACCTGCGCATACTACCCGTTATACTATTGAACTGAGAGCATTAATAGGGCCGGTTATAGCTACCCTGCCCAATATAGAGTTTTCATATATTAATCCGCTTAGTGCAGCAATTGTTGCCCCTGCAATAACCACTCAAATAACGTCTAAGACAATTATAGCGTTGGGCTTTTGCCCGGGAATAAGTGCCGGATATAAGCTTACACAACATTTTGCCTTAATGGGCAATATTGATTTAATTTATGCACAATTGAATTTTAATCCCACAGCTACAACAATAGGCAATGGCAAAGAAACAACCAGGAAAATATTTATGGAGTCAGATATCAGTTACCTGAAAATATCTGCAGGCGTGGCCTACACCTTTGGTAGAATGACGCCTAATATTGAGTATTGATTGAGACTGCCACGCTTCGCTCGCAGTGACGTTATTCAAGAGAGGATTTGAAACACCTTTTTGGGATTCTGAAAAGGCAGGCGGGGTCAAGTGTTATGAAGACAAGGCGGAATAACACGGTCTTGGCGACTGAGCCAAGATTACCTTCCGGCTGTCTTGATCTTTTGGTTCTTTTATATCAAGATAAAAGAACAACAGAAGTAATTCGGATGAAGCACAAAAAAAGTTTGGGCTACCTCTGCCCCACTAAATTTGCTCATAGATACTCTAATTTATTTTTATCAGAATTCGCGAATGCTCCGCAATTCCCCTTGAGGGGAGAATTGAAACACGTCCGTCATTGCGAGGAACAAAGTGACGTGACAACCCCAAACGGCTCGTGAACTCGGTTAAGAATAATAATTCTTTGAACAATCCCAGTATTCATTTAAAACTGAGACTGCCACGCTTCGCTCGCAGTGACGCTATTCCTAATACCTTCCCAATGGGAGAAGGAATTGTATTATCTATTCTCCCCTTCTATCGGAAGGGGCCGGGGGTAGGCCGTAAAAAAGTTTGGGCTACCTTACAGGGTAGCCCAAATAATAGAGTACTTATGTTTGTATCTGCTTATTTAAAGGCCCCGCAGATTAATTAACCATATTACAGTTAAAGGGCTCTTTAATTTTCCCTGTGCCTTTGCACTGGGTAGTTTATTCGTTAGAACTTTGTTGTTTCAAATTTCCCGCTGCCTTTGCACCGGGTAATTTTTGCTGGTTAAAATTGTTTTATTTTCTGCTAGCTGAAAATATTTATGCTAATCTATGCAGTCAAAAGCCGTTTGTCAAGTATTTGGGCCATTATTTTTACACACGTTTCGAATTCATCTGTAAATCAAATGCAAAAGATATAAACACCGGCTGACAGATTCATTTCTCATCATACCTTCTTACTAACTTCAAGGTATCATTTATATAAATTCTCTTTACGGCTAACCTCCCGTCGTCATATACCTCCTCTACACCATTTTTTTTGCCATTTACAAAACGTGTTATTCTAACCAACCTGCCATAACTGTTATATTCTCTGAATGTACCACAGGGTACATCGGCCCTGTAAATACCAAGGGTATAATTGCACCCACCTGTAGCCATAACACAAAAACTGGCTCCCACACACCACTTACCCTCTTTCTTTCCATTTACAATGACGTTCTTGGCTTCCTTTTTATTGGTAAAACCTAAACTATCAGGGTTGTTTTGTCCGAAGACCTGGATATTACTTGAAAAAAGTAATATTAAAATTAAGAAGGGTTTCATGTTTTTTCATTTTAGAAAACGTATTCAAATATTTCGGTATTATTTCCCGAATCGTAATACTTTAAGGCAGTAGCCTTAACTTCCCTCCCATCTTCCATTATTTTGGCTTTGCCGGTTTTGTTTACCAGCTGCTTTACATATTGCTTGCTTATAGTATTAAATACTTTCACAATTCCTTTAGCCATCATTGTGTTTACAGTGCGTTCGCCAAGTATATTCGTATACAATGTCACAAACGACCCATCTTTAAAGTGGCGTGTGAGCTTAACCGATTGGGTAAGGTCAACCATTCCGGTGTTCTCTATTATAGAATCTATATATTGCTTTAACACCAGGGTCTGGTTCTTATCCAGGTTCACATTCTTAAAGAATGCGTTATAGCCCATATATACTGTATATATGCCACGGCTAAAAGTAACTGGTAAACTTTCACTTGTATCAGGCGCGAGTATGATCTTCTTATCCTGACTAAAAACAGTATACGGCAGGAACAAGAGACTGAGTAAAATTATTCTTCGAACCGGGAGCACGATATTAAGATTAATTAATTACTGCAAGTTATATAAAACTTAACAAACATACACTGTGGCACAGTGGGTTTCTTAATTATTCGACCTAAATCGTTTAGTTGAAATATAAACAGCAAAAATTCAATGGTTCCCACCCATTTTTAATTCGTAATTCTTAATTTTTAATTATTCTTTCTCTATCTTTATCATATTATCCCCCCTATAATTGAGAAGCTTACTAACCACTTTTTGCACTTTAATTACAATTGCATGCTTTGCTCAAAAAGATAGCACATTAAAAATGCCCCTTCCCGAAAGTGATTCATTATTCACATCTTACATTTCTATAAGTGCCGGAATGGCAATACCCGTGGGGGTATATGGGTACAATATTACTACCATTGATAATGCCCACCCGAGTGTAAATGGCACCAGCGACTATGCCGGTGCAGGTGGTTTTGCAGGTAATGGCACAAGTATAACCATTACGGCTATAGCATCATTAAAACGGCCGGGTACCAGCTTTATGGGGCAGATAGGGTATTTTCAAAACAGGTTCAACACGGCTAACTACGCATCATATAACATAAGCAGCCAGAATAATTATTATGCAACTACAAACCAGTTAACCGTATCGAACAGCTATTACCAAATTATTAGCGCACTCTTTGGTATGTATATGCCTATAACCGGTT
Organism: Bacteroidia bacterium; assembly: GCA_035485295.1. Lineage (GTDB taxonomy): Bacteria > Bacteroidota > Bacteroidia > JABEUT01 > JABEUT01 > JABEUT01. Next base: position 16,818 of record DATHOD010000119.1, on the reverse strand, counting down.
TAAAGCTAACACTGGGAATAAGGCTAATGGGCGGTGCGGTACTTTGCATATCGCCTGATATCTCCTATTCGGGACAAGCAACATTAGTGAAGGTGAACAGCACAAGCAATGTAAGCGACCATATTGCTTCTGCCACAGCTATTTCATGGGCCGTTACTCCGTCTATCGACCTGCGTTACCTTGCCAGCAAAAAAATATCGGTGGTTGCAGCATTTGGCTTTTTTTTCTGCCTTCCAAAATTCAATGCCAACGAAACCGATGCAAGCGGAAACACATCAAGCATAAGACTGGTATGCCCTACTTCTATTGTTACTGCTACCGCAGGAATAGGATATAGATTGTAATTTTAAATTTTGAATGCTTAATGTTGAATTATAATAAAGCCCTGCAGTACTCATTTAAAATTCAAAATTTAGAATTCAACATTATTTTTGATATTTTTGTTATACTAAACTCATCATCAGGCAATTAACAACACACACCATGAAAAAACTAATCCTTACTTTTTCACTTTTCGCTTTTATCTTTTCACTTTGCTCTGCTCAGCACGATTCTACTATGGCCTTTCATTACAAAACCGATAAGTACGACTGTGCCATATTCTCTAAAAAATTTACCGATGCATATACCGGTGGCAAACACTTTTCGCCCAACCGCGATGATGTAGACAAGGCTGAATACGCAATAGCACAAAAGCTTTTACTGCAAACCGATACTACCCGCCAGATTGGCTTTATTTACCGCAACCTGAAAAAATACCAGCGCCAGTACTTCGGCTATGTTGCCAATAATGGACATAAGGTATTATACATAAGCCTGTTGTGGACAGAAGACAAAGCATCGATGAAAGACTGGCTGACCAATGTTGTTGAAATAGATGGTGGCGGTGCTTACTACTGGAAGATAAAGTATGACATGGACAGCAACACTCTTTACGATTTAAAGATCAACAATCAAGAATAGTTCTTAGTTCTTAACTCTTAGTTTTCCTGAGAAATCTCATATTTGCATTTGACCTGCATCATAGTGGGTATGCATTACAGGCTGTTATTTTGCGGTATAAACTTTAAAACTTATACCAATGAGCACACATCACACAAACACAGTAGGATTCTATTTGGTAATTTATCTGGTTATATTTTCAACCATAATGGTTACCGCCATAATTGCTGAAGCCTTTTTTATAAAATAAATTACATTGAAAGCGACTGATAATGTTCGGGAACTGGGAAAACTGACAAAAGTCATATTTTATGTGTCGCAAGGTTAGTTTATTTGTATTTGAAAGATGTTCAAATTATCACTTTAACCCCAAAAGAAAAGTGAGTAACATAAAAGATAGTAGAAGTTACAGGCACTAAAAATGCTGCATCGGCAGGTAGAAATATTTGCTGCTTGCATTCTAAAACGGGGGGAGGCATGGGGTCCTTCCCTCTTTTAGTTTCTGGGAAAACCAAATGCTCTATCAACGCTGAATATTGAATACTGAACGCCAAAGGCACTATGAGTTCCAAAAATTGTTATACCCGAATAACTTCCAATATTGAAGTGAATAACCAATAATCAGAGGTTTCTGAATTCCTTCATTTAAAATTTAGAATTAAGCATTCAAAATTCTTATTACCAGCCGAAAAGGCCCGCAAAGAATTTATAGATAACAAAACCAATTACGCAAACTATACTAAGTATTACGCTGCCTATCATTATAAAGGCTAAGCCAAGCACTATTCTTTTCAATATTTTTTCTAACATAAATGCCTCATAATGCGGGCAAAGGTATAAAACCTGGCGGGTATTGATTAAAGAAATTGTTCTATATATTTACCTTCTGAAAGAGGAACAACTACAACACAACTTACTTATAACCCTGAATATGAAAAAGTATATTATTTGTGCTCTTGCTTTACTGGCTGCGTATACCCTAAAGGCTGGTGACACCCTTAGTTCAAGATGGTACAACAAATTTACACTTGGCCTGAATGCAGGTATTGCCTTACCCTTAAATCAATTTGCTTCAAAAGCTGCCAATAATCCGTCGGACAGTAATAAGGTAGCCAACGGCTATGCTAATACGGGCTATCATGTAGATTTTACGGTAAGCTACCCCGTTTACTGGAAACTAGGTGTAATAGCTTATGCAGGGTATAACATGAATACCTTCGATGTTGGCACTTACAAGTCAGCCAATACAATAGGAACCGGTACCTTTTCAGCAAAAAACTATACAGCCATGCAATATATGGCAGGGCCTTATTTTTCAATGCCAATAGGCCATAAGTTTAGCGTTAATGCACGTGCCATGGCAGGGCTTGTAAGCATTAACTACCCTACGCAAACAACCAATTCAAGTACTAATACAAGTTCGCAATGGTTCAATTATACGTCCTTTGCTGCAGAAACCGAAACCAGTACCATAAACAGCACTACTCAGGTATCGGGGCCAAATAGCAGCAGCTTTGCTTACATGGCTGGTATAGGTAGCACATATAAGCTGGGCAGAAAAACTACCCTTGCACTTAATGTTGCCTATACAGGCTCAACTGTTAGCTATTCATCTATTACCTACTCTACTACTGAAGTTACTAACTACCAGAACAAGCCCAACGGGGGCAGTTTTTTCGGGTCGGCAGGAACTAACGGAACATCTACCACTTCAGTTGAGCGTAAGTTCTCTTCTGCTCAAATGAATCTGGTGCTGGCAACAGCCAGTATTGGTATTACTTACCGTTTGTAATTCAGCAAACTCATTTTACTAATAGCAGCAAGCTGTTTACTGTAACGTTATAGCTGCCCAAATTACATTTATGTGTTATCTGGAGCCGAATTATGTTTTATATATTTGCCTCCTGAAAATGGAAAGTATCAAATCTTATCCATTGAATAATTTAAAAACAAAAAACCAAAACACATGAAAAAGTTATTTCTGGTAGCAGTTACTACACTAGCTGCGTTTACCCTGAAGGCCGGCGATCACGATGATGTTATTACCGGTTTAAATGTCAACAACAACACAAGCAACAGCCTGAACTTTACCAGTTCCAGCAGTGGCGGAACAACTAAAAAGCTAACCTTCAGTATATCGGCCGGTATTGCAATGCCATTGGGTGCATTTGGAAACAAAGGCAACGACACCAATTCATCTGATCAAAAGGATACTACCCACTATAACCATGGTTATGCTATCACCGGTTTTCATGCCGATCTTACCATATCCTACCTTATTACCGATAAAATAGGAGTTACAGCTTTAGCAGGACTCAATGCATTATCGTTCGATGCAGCCACATACAAAACAGTAAATGGCGTTCCTTCAACCGAAACACTTACTGCAACCAATTATTCCACATGGCAATTTTTGGTTGGCCCATATCTTGAGCTACCTGCAAGTGACAAGCTTAAAGTAGACATACGTCTGCTTGGTGGAATGGTTACCAATACATTTCCTACAATTACACAATCGGGTTCAACTACGGTTCCTTTTTTTGGTACACAAACTTATAGCAGTGTATATTCAAGAAAAAGCGGGAGCGGGTTTGGTTATTCAATTAGTGCAGGTGCAAGGTATAACCTCACCGATGCCATTGGCATAAGCCTGAATGTTGCCTATACCGGATCTAGTATAGCATATACAGGCTATACTCAAGTTACCAATTACAATAGCAATTCATCTACCTATAACGATACTACACTTAAAACAACTTTATCGTTAAGCATACTTACTGCAACAGTAGGTGTTTGTTACAGTTTGTAAAGCAAAAAAGTTTAAAGCTCATAAAGTCATTACAACCGGTTCCAATTACGGGGCCGGTTTTTTTATTGCACCTACTCTATTATAATTTTAGTTGTCGCTATAAATTTCTGGTCTTGGTCGAATACTCGCACAAAATAAATTCCAGCCCCACCCCGTCCCTCCCCTATGGGAAGGGAGATTAAAGTTTCAGAGGTCCCTCTATTGGAGGGATTTAAGGAGGCCGCATAAACCTTCTCTCCTAACACATTATATACCTCAACTGTATTTTTAATTCCTAATTTGTAATTATTAATTTTTAATTGAAATACGCCCTTGCTCGGATTTGGAGAAACGTTTATGGAGTTAACTGGCATTTGATTTTCGTTTACTGAAGTAACACTGCATATACTAGTTAGCGTGCCACCACTACCTTTTTGACCACTATCTATGCTGGTAATAATTCCACCGCTACCTATTACACCACCATTCCCTACTGTACCACCTATATATATGCTTCCAACACTTCCAGTTAAAGTACATACATTCAGATTAGAATCAAGCTTAAGCATATCCATTCCATAACCTAAGCCTGTTAGAGCAAAACCTTTATCCTTTGTTTGCACAATTGAATTCGCATAGTCATATAAAGATACTCCTACCACTACTGTAGTTTGAAGGTTAGAAGCTGAATCTAATTTTACTATATAGGTGGAATTTGTCCCGTCGCTATTATAAGAATAAGTATAACCGGTTAGTATGTATCCACCATCAGAAGACTGTGCAATAGAGTTACCACCTTCACCATCGACTCCAATATACTTTGACCATTCTACATTGCTTGCTGTATCTAATTTAACAGCATAAACGTATCCGAAAGAACCAATGCCAGACGCTTCAGCAGTTCCTGCAATGGCATATCCATCCTTAGTTTGTATAATAGAATTACCATAATCGTTATTTGATCCGCCAATTGTTCTGGTCCATTTCAAATTACCTAATGAATCTAATTTAATTACATAAACATCCTGACCACCCGCACCGAATGACATTGTATAGCCCGTTATAGCATATCCACCATCCACGGCCAAAACTATGGAACTACCCTTATCGTCGTTTAACCCACCGATAGTTTTAGTCCATTTAAGATTACCAAGTGAATCTAGCTTAACAACATACACATCATACCCACCTGCTCCAAAGGAATTTGTACATCCTACAATAGTATAACCACCATCTTTACTCTGCACCACAGACTTACCTATATCATTACCAATACCTCCAATTGTTCTGGTCCATTTAACATTGCCGGTATAATCCAACTTAATCACAAATATATCTGCACTGTCAGCACCATAAGAATTTGTAGACCCTGCTATTACATATCCGCCATCACTTGTTTGAATAATGGAATTTCCTGTATCTGCAAGTGTTCCACCCACGGTTCTTGCCCAAACTAAATTTGCATCTGAATCGAGTTTAATTACATATACATCAGCCAAACCAGCGCCATAAGCAGTTGTATAACCTGTTATTGCATACCCTTCATCCTTTGTTTGAGTTATAGAATAACCCTCACTATTATATCCGAACATAGTAAACTCACCTTGCTTCAATTGAGCAAACAGGGAATAACTAAGAATTAAGAATAAAGCAAGTGGTAGTAGTCTTTTCATTGTAGTAGTGGTTGGTATTCCAAATATAGGAAAAATATAGGGATAAGTTGTATGGTGTAAGGAATAAGACAAAATCAAAAAAAACAAATATTCTTACTTACTCCTTATCCCATATCACTTACACCTAAATTCAACACATTCTTGTTATAGTCTTTATTAAACTGCTTTACACATTCCTTAGTGTATTCTTCACGGGTACTGGCATTCAACTTATTAAGTGTTACCGATTTAATATGATGCACCCGTATATCTGATCTGCCTTCGCGCAAGCCATGTTGCTTTATCTGCTCGCTCGTAACATTATCGGCGCACCAGAATTTATAATTGGTATTCAGCTTACCAATTTTATTCCAGGCACTACGCCGCATTACAAAACAAAATCCACTAATGATATCAGCACGCATAAAACCGAATTGATTGGGAAAAGACAAAACGGCCCACCCTTCCCCTCCCGAAGGGAGGGATTCATTACTTTCCGGAGTCCCTCCTTCGGAGGGATTTAGGGAGGCCAATACCCTTTCCACAAACCCTTTTGGAAACACCACATCGTTATTCGAAAAGCAGATAAGCTCTGCATTGCCATACAAAGCACCATCGTTAAGGCATTGGTTATAATTGAATGGCTGGCGTTGCAAAAAGGTATCAGCATTCTTGTATTTCACACGCTCTGCTTTTTCCAGCACAATTATATTCACATTATCTGCCGCGACAGAGTTAATGCATTGCTGGGTCATTTGAACAATATTGGCCCTCACTCCTTCTCCCTTTTGAGAAGGAGGTATGACTTCCCTCTCCTGCGGGAGAGGGTTAGGGTGAGGACTTGCATCGCTAACAATAACTATATCCATAACTACGGTAGAAGAAATTCCCGTCACTGCGAGACCGTCATTTGACGGGCGTGGCAGTCCCAGTTTTAATACTGAGATTGCTTCACTGCGTTCGCAATGACGCTGCACCTGAACTTTACTCACCAACGGCGAAAACTTATGCGTCTCACTATTCTTCTCCGAAAAACGGTAATGGTACAATTGTTTTTCAATTTTGTATTCCGTTTTCAAGAGTCTTCGCACACGCAGACTGTAATCAGTATCTTCTCCGAAGCTCTTCTCAAGGAACTTAGTAGCCAATACAAATTCACGCTTTATGGGTATTAAATGATTAGGCACACGTATTCGTGGCTTGCCGGGCTCATTCACATTTAAAATATGTTTCAGGCTAAAATCCACAAGTACGGCCCCCCTTTGTCCCCCCAATAGGGGGAAATTAAAAATATCCTGATTCTTATTTTCCCAATGTTCTTCAATCTCTCCTTCGGATGGCGGGGAGGCTTTCTCGTTCGTATATATTGCGTTAAAGCAAACACAATCGGGCTTCTGATCAATACCCTGAAGAATTAAATCTACATAGTCATCGGCTACCCAATCGTCATCGTCTACAAAGCAGATGTATTCTCCTTTGGCCAGCGATACCAGCTTATTGCGTTTCTCGCCTACGCTCATAGTTTTATTATCTCCCAGCCAGAGTATCTCAACAGGTTTGTTCTGCGCCTGTTTTTCTAAATGCTCAGCCAGCAGCGAGAACTGTGTAAGCCGCTTTTGTACCGAGCATATTAAAATAGATAGTTTCATAAATCAATTGAAAATTGAGAGTTGAGAATTGAAAATTATATTCATTTTATTTATTTCGATATTTATATTGGTAATTTGAAAGTGGCGGTACGTGGCGGTGGGTGGCGTATTTAAAGTGCTTTTTTCTGCCATCCCTAACGCATTCTTTTAATTCATTTTGGCAATAAGAGGCAATTGGTGACATTATCTAAGTGCTTTTTAATTTCTAATTATTAATTGTTAATTACTAATTAACCTCTATTCGCTCATTCCCTTGCCCCGTTCCCTCAATAGCCCTTCTTATTGCGCAGCAGGCAGTATAGGTTTGCTTTATAAATCAAACGCCATGAAACCTAAAGTATTCATAGTTTCAGCAATATTCTTTTTACTTACTTGTTTTGCCAAATGCCAGACTGTTGCCACAAAGCAGGATAAGAAGGATACATTAGTTAAGCCACCTTGCAAGATTGTTCAGGTTTATGCAGGTTGCCAGTATTATTATCACTGCGGAATTAAGGATCTTTTTAGCATTACGGCAAGTTCCTATCCTCCTTTTAGTACCACATATAAGTCCACCATTTACAGGGATGATATAGAACACATGACGAAATAAAATTTAGGATTTCTGATTTAAGGTTTAAGATTTTGTAAATCCTATTTCTTAAATCATAATTCTTATATCTTATTTTATCTCGCTTCCGTCGTCATCGAATTTGCGGGTTACACCGGCATCGCCATCGGTATAAGGAGTTTCAATTTTAAGCTTGCCGTTTTCATAATATTCTTTTTCCATCCCGTCTTCTTTATCGTTCTTGTATGGTATTATCCATTTCAGCGCACCGCTTTCATAATATCCTTTCATCTCTCCGTTTTTCGTGCCATTGGTGTAGGGCCATTCATTCTCCACCTTGCCGTTTTCATAATATTGCTTTACCCATCCGTCTTTAACGCCGTTGGTATAGTTCCTTTCGTACGATAATTTCCCGCTTGCTGAATATTCCTTACACAATCCGTTTAGTTTACCATCAAGATAAATATCCTCGGTGATCAGCTTATTGTTCTCTGAATACTCCTTACACACACCATTCCGTTTACCATCCACATAGGTATTTTCCGACGTCAGCTTTCCATTCTCCGAATATCCTTTAACAAGCCCATTCATTTTATCATTTTTATAAGGCTCCTCCCACTTCAAATTCCCATTCTGGTAATATTTTTTTCCTACGCCCTCACCTTTACCATCTGTGTATGGCACCGTCCATTCAATGGCTCCGTTATCATAATACATTTTTTGAATACCGTTTACATTGTCGTTGGTATATGGCCATTCGCTTTTCAGGTTCCCGTTTTCATAATAATGTTTTGTAGTACCATTCCTCATATCATCAACATATACATATTCGCTCATAAGTTTACCATTTTCATAATATTCTTTCTGCGTGCCATTCTTCTTGCCATAGGAATAAGGTATTTCCATATATATCTTTCCTGATTTATAATACCAACGTACCAGCCCTGAAGGCTTACCACTATCGTACACGGTAAGCTTATAAAAGGGCCTGGTAGAATCATCGGGAGTACCATAGGCGGTATCCATATATTCCAGCCACTTACCATCTTTATCGCCATTGCTGTTCTTTACATTTTTAGCCTCTGCTTTATTGGTGAAACCATTCTGCTGCGCAGAAAGTGAATAGTGTATAGTGAATAGTGAAAAGGCCAGTAATAATTTACGCATAATGAGATTAATTATAATGCCCCAAAATAGCAAAAAGCAGATATAAAGGATTGATGACTTATTATTCGTAATTTACTTGACACATTCTGACACGCTTACAGGAACTTGTGTCAACTTCTTTTGTCACACTGAGCTTGTCGAAGTGCCTCGCAAAGGCGCTAAGAGCGCAAAGGGTTTTCCTCTTATCACTTATAACTCATAACTTATCACTCTTAAAAAAGCCGGAGGCTTACTTTTACGTAAAACACCCCGGCCTTAACCCAACCATGAAAAATATTTATGATATAAGATTTTAGATTTATGATTTAAACCCCTTGATCACACAAATATTTCTTAAATCTTATATCCTAAATCAGATATCTTAATTGGCTCTACGAGCCTGATGCTTCTGCCTGGTTAAAGTTACCATATACAAATGCAGTAGGACGGTAAACTACGTTAGCAAGGCGTTCTTCAACCAATACGGTTATAAAGCCCTTTACGAAGTTGTCCACATGCTGGTTGCTGAAGGTAACATTCACCTCATCGCGATACGCAAGGGTTGCACCTAACTGGAAGTCGCCTACCAGGAAGTAACCCTGTGTCATTGCCGTATTAGCAATAACCTGTGCACCGTTGATGAAGAATGTACCCGGCGCTCCGCTTATCATTTGCGGGAACTGGTAACGGCCATAGCTGTCGCGTGATAATACCAGCGCATTATAATCATTCGGATGAATGACAATATAGTTTGGCGTATAGTATGCCACACGTGCCTGTGTTACTGCCTGGTGCAATACATCGTAATAGTTAATGCTCGATGCGGTTGCTCCCGGAATTACAGGATTACTGTATGCCGATGCAATAGGTGTAATACCCTGCAGGTTTGGCGCAGAGCCATTACCGCTTAGTATCTGTGTATCTTCCAGCATAAGTAGTCTACCTGCTACGTGCGTATTTATGTAGTTATCTACAAAGTCAGCATCTTCCATCATCTCCTTCGAAATGGTAAGGTAGGTGTTGAGCTTGCGCACTACCACCTCTTCAGCTGTAATGGTAAAGTCACTCTGTGTAGCGCTTGAACCTTCCGCTGTTGAACTGCTTCCATCATTTTCTCCGGTAAGCTGGTTGAACAATATCTGGTTGCTATCGGTTGCGGTGCTGTTCATAAACTGGCGAATATGCACGGGCCTTAATGGCTGAGCATATATACCGGCTAACCTTGTTGGAGGAATAGGATCAGTACCCAATAGGTTTCCACCTTCAGTTATATTGCCTGCTGTTTTGGTAAACAGGTGGTGTGCCTTTAACGATAAGCTAACGGGCATACCAGCTTTGTTCTTTAAACTGGCCAGTCCCTCCTTTTGTGCATGCAGCATTTCGCGTACGCTCATGCCATAGTCTCCGCCGCCGTATATTTTTCCTTTCTTCAGCAGCGATGTCATTTGGTCGAAGTCTTTGCGCAGCGTTTCATATTTATCGCCCAGCTGCCATTGGTTGGCTGCTATCTTGGCGTCGAGGGCCTTCAGTTGCGCGTCTTGTGCCTCTCCTTTTGTTTTTATGGTATTAATGTTATCGCTTATTTCTTTTACGATAGCATCTACCTGTTTGTTTGGTTCCATTTTTTTTAGTTTTTAGTATTGGGTATTGAGATATGAGTATTGAGATTTTCTCACTACTCAATACTCTGTACTCATTACTGTTTTAGCATTGTGCTGATAGACTTTAGAATTTCAACTGTGTCGCTCGCGGGCAAAGTGTGATCGCACGGCCTTGCTGCTAATAATGCCTGTAGTTGTTTCATCTCGATCTCCAGCAGTGTATATGTATCATCGTGAAGGTTGCCACGGTGCAGCTGCTTGTAGATTAATGTGCTGCGCTCAAGGGCTTCATCGAGAATATTTTGTGAAGTGAGTAGTGAGTAATTAGTATTGGGTATTGAGAAGTTTGACTTGGACATTGGAAATTCAATATTCGATATTGGATATTTTGATTTTATGCCGGTAAGCGGAGTATTGCTGTTCGCTCCCCACGTAACGGTTGAGCCTTCCCATAGTTTGGCCTCTTTTATTACGTTCACAGGTTCTTCTGACGACTGTTGACTAACGACTGACAACTGCTGGCTATTTATCATTTCAAATCCCACCGAGTGTTCTTTGTACACACCATCGCGGTAGAGCTGCAACACATCATCGCCCAATTGGGTGTTGGCAACGGGAGTCTCGAAATACAAACCTTGATTATCTTCTTTCAGCGTGCTTGGCCTGCCGATAGGCTGCAGTGTGTTGTGCTGCAACAAGTGCATAATGCGGTCGCGGTTCTCAGAAATGCTTTTAGCAAAACAACCGGGTGCGAACATATCGCCATCGCTGTCCTTGGTGTTGAACGACGCAAAGTAACCGCAGACTGTTCTGCCCGTGGTATCCACATCTTTCAGTTTGCCACCGGTGTTCTTGGTTTGATACCAGCGCCATTCCGATTTGCTTTCCCATGGGGCTGTACGGCCAAACTCGTGGTAGTGCTTTTGCAAATGCGCTTTCACTGCATCCAGGTCATACTTCGGAATCTCTACTCCTCCCCTTGCGCCCATTATGGCATTGCCTGCGGCAATCAAGCCTTTCAGATTGGTGTGGTACGTATCGGCACTGTGATGCGGAAGCTTGTATGCATTCTTCTGTTCAGGCTTGGTAGCATCGTCCCATGCGCAAATGACCTTCAGGTCGTCGATACTGGCGTTTGTGATTTCAGCATTTGCATCCCATGCTGTATCGGGCGGGTCGAGCGGATAGTGTTTATAGGGTATTGCGGACATGTTTTTAATTTTGAATGTTGAATTTTGAATGTTGAATTAAAAAAGCTTTAGTTTTAATTTAAAATTCAAAATCTAAAATTTAGAATTCGTTTACGGCACAAAATTAATATTTTGTTTACTACCGAAATTTAACGAGACGGTGAACTTTTCAACAGGGTGAAAAAACAAGGACAGAAAACTCATCCAAACTGACGACTGATTACTGACGACTTTGCACACTTTGCAAAAAAAGAGAAAGAAAGAAAATAGGTTTCCCTTTATTATCCCCCACTCTCTATCCCTTTGCACAAAAGAAAGTAAAGAGAGCTCCACACTTTTAATTCTTTATATTGCAAATCAGGTTATTATGAGGTTTAAAACCTGGTTACAAACACCGGAAAATACCGCTACGCATTTCAGCACTTTTCGAGCGGATTTTGTTGCGAAAATTTCTTCAAAACAATCCTTTTTCAGAATTGAGGTTGTTTATAATTTGTTTCGATTTTTTAATTTATGTAATATTTTGTTTAATACTTTTGTATTCGCAACATAGTACGGGGGAGACGGACTAAGTTCAACAAATCAAGCAAGGCCATTCAAACCGCAATAGCTACAAGGCTGTACAGGTAAGGATGGCTTTCTTGTTTTTACACTGCCCCTGCTCTGCCCCTCCTAAATCCTCCCCTAGAGTGGAGGACTTATGGAACAAATTCAAACATCATTTATATTTGCGTAAGTTATCTTACGGATGAAATTTAATGAACGACAATTTATTTACGGTGCTTCTCCGGAAATAATAAAACGTGCTGCTGAGCTAAGAAAGAACATGACTGTTGCTGAAAACCTTCTCTGGGAAAGGATCGGCAAGAAACAGATTTTCGGCGTGCGCTTTAAACGACAACACCCAATAAGTAAATTCATTGCAGACTTTTATTGTCACTCCGCATTGCTAGTAATTGAAATCGATGGCGAAATTCACCTGAAAGAAGAGATAGCAGAAAGGGATGAAGGAAGAGACCATGAGATGAAAAAACTTGGCCTTAAAGTCATGCGATTCACTAATGATGATATATATAATAACATCGATGAGGTTATTACTCAAATCAAACAGGAGTTATCAAACCCATCCTAAAGCCTCTCCCTCAAGGGAGAGGTTTGGAGAGGGCAAACGGGATGGCTTTCTTGTTTTGCGCTGCCCCTCCGTTATTGCGAGGAAGAATGACGAAGCAACACCAGTATTTGGTTTTAAAACTGAGACTGCCACGCTACGCTCGCAGTGACGACACTTACACTTAAAGCCTTTCCCTCAAGGAGGATATTCGAAGAGGGAATTCCTTCTCCTATGGGAGAAGGTAAGGATGAGGGCTTAATTTCACCGACACTTATACCCCGCATGACGAAAATCATGGATGCCGGCCCTGTAATGGACTAGATTTGGTATATGAAAAAGTCAGTTATAGCTATATGGTTTGTGTTATTGGGTATTGCTGCATTTTGCCAGCCATTGCCTCATACAGGTATTGCATGTGCCAATCAGGTAATTTATGATTCGGCGGGAGTTACAATTACCGTAAACGAAACCCAGGTGATAACACCTAACTGCAGTAGCGATAAAGACAAAAAAGTTTGCATATTCAAATGCAATTTCTCCATTAAGAATGTGTTATCAGTACCAGTAACAATTGCCAGTTACGATTTTCAGATAGATGTTAAAAATACGGGTTATGCAACCGATGCCACTTGTGATCCAAGAGTATATGGCGATGTAGAGCAATACGGAACCAATCTAACTGTTCCCGCAAGTTCAAGTATGGTATTCTCTGTTTACGGTGAAACACCTTACGACAACAACCCGAAATGCTGCTACAAATGGGTGTTTAGCGGTTATAGCGTAGATAGCATGGTTGGGAAATAAAGGGTTTTGCAGTTATTTCGTACCTTTATTCCATCATCTTCTACCACGATAAATGAAATTTATAAAGCACTACTTTCTTTCAATCCTTTGCCTTTTATTGCTTTTGCAGGTCAAGGCACAATACAAAACTGTTCCGGTACATAGACACTGTGGTATTATAACAGGCTATAGCAGGACATATGATGGACTTTGGTTTATGGATAAACACTGGATAGAGACACAAATAGATACTTCAGATTTTGCAGCCCGTCCAAAGCTCTTTTTCTTGGAAGGAGCGCTAATTTCTGAAAAAACTCTTTTAAGTTTAAACCTAAGATTTAAAGATGAAATACAGGACAGTACCTATTACACCCACAAGAAGCATGAGAACAGTAATGAACCCGACCTCATTAGTTTCTTTGTTTCGGTAAAAATTCCTATCCGGCTTAATGGAAAAACCTTGATTCCTTTAGACGCAGAAAATATCTTGAAGAAAATAAATCCCTCCAGCATAGTCTCAGTGACGCGTAAATATTCTCTCATTGGGAAAGGTTATATAGATATTAGAACGCAACCCGACACAGAAAAAGAAACTGCTAAAGCTTTTAATATTATCCCACACCAGATGTGTGTTTTTTATAATCTTGGCTTTGCCTATGGAGGGCCTATTAACTATGCTGTTTATAAAAGACCAAAGAAATTTGATACAATTCACATTGATAAACCTTACTCAACTAATATTATTTTAGAAGGCCTACCCATAACAGAGCAACAGCTACTAAGCTTAAACCTGAAATGGAAGGATGCAACGGATAGTTATTGTACCTATACTAGCAGCGATAACTCCTCTGGTTCCGGTACATTAACATTGTATATTAAGACACGAATTCACATTTGGTATAACGGTGGATGGGTAAGAGGAAAGCTTGAACTTAATCGGCTCTTAAGTAGTATTGATCCTTCAAAGATTACGGTGCTTGATCGAACCAAACCTTTAATTGGAAGAGGGCATATTGAGATTATAAAGCCCCTTACCTTGCAATAACTACAACAGTCAATGCAATTATAGCAGGCAAAGCCTGTTTAATAAGAATTGCCCTGCCAACGGTTAATCCGCCATATACACCTGCTATGACAACACAAGCCAGAAAGAATATGGAAACATTTACACTCCATATTGGGTCAGAAATACACAAAGACCAAATTAAGCCCGCAGCCAAAAAGCCATTATACAATCCCTGATTCGCTGCCATGGTCTTAGTCTTTTCAAACAAGTCTGCCGGAAAGCCTTTGAATGTTTTTCTCCCCTGTGTTGTCCATGCAAACATTTCCAACCATAAAATGTACAGGTGTTCTATGGCCACGATTCCAATCAGTATTTCAGCAGCTAATTTCATATTTTATTCTTATCTCAATTTATAATTACCCGACCTCACCCTACCCTCTCCTGCAATGAGAGGGGAATTCACTCATCACTTATAATTCATAACTATTTCCCCTTTCCCTTCTGTGCCTTATCTGTAGAACTGCCATGCGACCATTTCTGCTGAGATTCCGGAGGCATAGTTGATGGTGCTGTATTTGTATTACCCATAGCTGTATTCAGCTGATCGATAGGATTACCTACTGCGCTTGGGTCTATAAGTATCATAAAACCATAATTGCGCTTAATAGCATTATCAACACGGTTCACCATACTATCGGCTCGGGTGGTATCACCTGAATTGACAAAGGAAAGAATATCTAGCTGTATTCCCTGGAACGCACGTTGCTTCTCAATAGTGGTATACATATTTTGCTCATTGTTCATCACCTTTGGCATAAAGTAAAAGAAGGAAGAAAAGATGATCGAGAGCATAAGGAATGTCTTCAGCTTATCGTCGGCATGTTGCCAGCCTTTGTGCCCTACAAGAAAAACAGAAACCGATAGGAATGCAGAGAACAATGTAAAGCAAACGGTAAAGGCGTAATAGTTCTTAAAATATTGTGTAGCCACTTCCTTACTGGCGTTTTTAAGCTGGCCCGCTACTTTATACTGATTCTCTAAGAAGAGTATTTTCCTGTTGGTTTGGTGTTGGAATGTAAGGTTCATCCCCTTGGTTTCAATAGTATCTACATAATTTATTTGTGTAAGCGCACTGGTAGAAACGTGGTTAACATATTTGTACGACACACCATACACTACTATTGTAAATATCAGGAATGCCTTTCCCATCAATAGCTTATTGCCAGTTGGTGTGTTCCAGAAATAATCGAAGACCTTTTTCATATGGTGTGTGTTGTATGTTTCAGTTTTACAAATCTTGCCCTCATCCTGGCCTTCTCCCATAGGAGAAGGAATCTACTCCCTCTCCTTAGGGAGAGGGTTTGGGGTGAGGGCATTTTTCATAGCTATTTTAAATTCCATACTTTAAAATGGGCGGAGCAATATCAGAAATGTCCTTTAGTACCTTTTCAATAGCAGACGGCTGCACCATTCTTGGTATTTCTTCGTTAAGTATTTCCTTCTCCATATCCTCATTAGCTGTCAGTTGTTTTTTTGCGGTCAACTCGTCAAGCCGCTTTTTAGCTGCATTATATTTCTCAACCTGGCTATTGCCTAATGTGCTTATACCCGCAATAAAACTAGAAAGACTGGCAATCTCTCCTCCACTGCATTTGGTAGATATATTCCTGTAAAGGTCCTCGGCATTGCGTGCCAGCATAATACATGGGTCATTAACCATTCCGGGCTTAATATTGTTGGCCATGGTAAAACCATACTGCACCAAATCCATAGCCTGGTTAACATACAGGTATATGTCGTTTGCCACCAGTGTTTTATTATCTTCCTTGGTGCCATCATCATCAATGGTTTTATCAAGGCGGTTAGCTACCAGCAGAAAATTTTCGCACATATCGGTAAAGGCCTTTGTATTGGCTTCACTCTGCAAAAAGCGCTGTAGACTCATTTTCCCTGTGTTATTGCAAAAACTAATACCCCTGGTACGCTCATACATCAGTGCCATATACATTTTCATTGACTCGTTATCGGCAGCCAGTTCAGAAAAATCGTGGTAAGATACCCATGTCATTTCTGTTGAACTTGAATGCAGGCTTTGTGAAAGCATATCGAGCAGGCGCCATGAGTTTAGCAAGTTAGAATCGAGGCTGGTCCATTCATCGTTAGCTGCCAGCTCGTGCATAATTACATCGGGGTGCTTCAGGTCCTTGGTCTCTGCCATTTCACTTACTACCTTAGCAGTGCGCAGTGTCATTCTAATTTCCGGAAATGCCTGAACAAGGCCCTGGTATTGGGGCAGGTCGACAAACTGGTTCAGGCCGGTTACCATATTGCCCATATCGTTAAAGTATGCCTGGCGCAGCCCATCGAGCATAGTGTTGTAATTACCAGACTTTATATTAT
>DATHOD010000118.1:0-6980 GCA_035485295.1 Bacteroidia bacterium | reverse complement strand
GGAATTTATTGGCCGTGGGAATTCTACTATGAACCCTAAAGCGCTTAGTAATTGGGGTTCGCTTTCAAATAGCCAGGGTGCAGTTTTAGACCCTATAGTAGCAATCAGGTATAAAATAACACTTGAGCCTGATGAAACTGTAGTGTTTGATATGATTATGGGTGTTGCTGAAACAAAGGAAACATGCATGGGATTAATTGATAAATATCAGGACAAGCACCATAAAGATCGTGTGTTTGAATTAGCCTGGACACACAGCCAGGTAGTATTAAGGCAAATAAATGCTACCGAGGTAGATGCACAATTATACGGAAGCCTTGCCAGTTCCATTATATTTTCAAATTCCTTATTCCGGTCTGAACCTATTGTATTAATTAATAATCATAAAGGTCAATCGGGTTTATGGAGTTATTCTATTTCAGGCGACCTGCCTATTGTTCTCTTAAAAATAGAGAAGCAGTCGAATATGCAATTGGTAAAGGAAATGATACAGGCTCATTCATATTGGCGCTTGAAGGGCCTTTCGGTTGATCTTGTAATATGGAATGAAGAACATGGAGGATACAGGCAGGTATTCCAGGGCGAGATACAAGCACTAATACCGCCGGAAGTAAGAGATAAGCCGGGAGGAATTTTTGTAAGGGCTTCAGATCAAATTTCAAATGAAGATCGGATATTGTTTCAAACCGTGGCACGGGTAAATATTTCCGATAGCGGAGGAACACTAACTGATCATGTTAAACGAAAACCACTTACTAAAAAGAGTATTCCATATTTAAAAGAAGCCCCCAAGACTAAACCTAGGGCTGAATATCTTCCTTTACCCGGAGATTTGAAGTTTTATAATGGCTTTGGAGGATTTTCTCCGGATGGAACGGAGTATGTTATAATGACCGATAACAAAACCAGGACACCTGCACCATGGGTAAATGTTATTGCAAATCCTGAATTCGGTACAATAGTTTCAGAAAGTGGTTCCTCCTATACCTGGACTGAAAATGCCCATGAGTTAAGGTTAACACCATGGAGTAATGACCCGGTTACTGACACATCTGGTGAAGTATTTTATTTAAGGGACGAGGAGAATGGATCATTCTGGTCAACGACTTTCTTGCCTGCAAAAGGCCAATCAAATTATATTACTCGCCACGGATTTGGATATAGTGTCTTTGAACATATTGAGGATGGCATATATTCGGAAATGTTGACCTATGTAGATACTGATTCACCAGTTAAGTTCATTGTTCTTAAAATTCGCAATCAATCTGGAAGGGCGCGTAAGCTATCAGCTACAGGCTATATAGAATGGGTATTGGGTAATTCAAGAACGAAAACAGCAATGTATGTGTTCACAGAAATAAATGCAGATACCGGGGCCATTTTTGCAAGGAATACATATACAAATGAATTTTCTGGCCGGATTGCTTTCTTCGATGTTGATTCCACTAAGAAGTCTTTCACGGCTGATAGGAATGAGTTTATCGGGCGTAACGGCTCGCTGCAAAAACCAGATGCAATGTACAAGGAGAAATTATCTGGTAAAATAGGATTGGCATTAGATCCTTGTGCTGCTCTTCAAGTTCCTTTTGAACTGGCAGATGGTGAGGAGCATGAGATTGTATTCAGAATAGGAGCAGGGAAGAACCTGGGTGAGGTGAACGAAATTGTAAGGCAATTTAAAGGTGGGGATGTTGCTCATAATTCTTTTGAAAAAGTAAAACAATTCTGGAAACAGACTATTGGGGCGTTGCAAGTAGAAACGCCGGATGAGGCCGTGAATATGATTACTAATGGTTGGTTGGTATATCAGACCATCTCATCAAGGCTATGGGGAAGAAGTGGCTTTTATCAATCGGGCGGAGCTTTTGGATTTAGAGATCAGTTACAAGATGTAATGTCAATTCTTCATGTAGCCCCTGAACTGGCGCATAAGCATATTTTGCTTTCCGCATCGCGCCAGTTTAAGGAAGGAGATGTTCAGCATTGGTGGCATCCGCCAACAGGAAAAGGTATAAGAACAAGGTGTTCTGATGATTTTCTGTGGCTGCCTTTTGTTGTGTCGGCATACGTTTCAAGCACAGGCAATAGTGCCATATTGGATGAAACTATCGGCTTCCTTGATGGCCGGCAATTAAATTCTGATGAAGAGTCATATTACGATGTACCCATTCAATTAGGTAGAGCAGCTAAGCTATATGAACATTGTATGTTAGCTATTAAACATGCATTTGTATATGGGCAGCATGGTTTGCCATTAATTGGTACTGGTGATTGGAATGATGGGTTTGATAAAGTTGGTGAGAAGGGTAAAGGTGAAAGTGTTTGGATGGGCTTTTTTCTATATGATATATTGGTTAAATTTTCTGACATAGCACAGACAAGAGGCGATAGTGCATTTGCAAATGAGTGTACCGTGGAGGCCAGGAAAATGAAAGATAATATAGACAAAAATGCCTGGGATGGAAATTGGTATAAGCGTGCCTGGTTTGATGATGGAACTCCTTTAGGGTCTTCAACCAATGAAGAATGTAAGATTGACTCTATAGCTCAAAGCTGGTCAATTTTATCAGGAGCCGGAGATGCGTCAAAAGCGAAAAAGGCAATGGAAGAAGGATATAGGCAACTAGTGCAAAAGGATATAGGAGTAATTAAACTACTTGAACCAGCCTTCGATAAATCTAATTTGAATCCCGGCTATATAAAGGGATATGTTCCAGGGGTAAGAGAAAATGGGGGACAATATACCCATGCTGCCGTATGGATGATAATGGCGTTTGCAAAACTTAAAGATAATAAGCGGGTATGGGAATTATTAAGCATGATAAACCCGATTAGCCATAGTAACAATAATGAAAGTGTTAATGTATATAAAGTAGAACCTTATGTCTTAGCAGCAGATGTGTATACATGTAAAAGCCATGAAGGCCAGGGTGGTTGGACATGGTATACCGGCTCAGCGGGTTGGTTATATCAGTTAATTACAAAAAGCTTTTTAGGCATAGAACGGAAAGCAGATAAGTTAATAATTAACCCTTGCGTTCCTAATGAATGGCATTCTTTTAAGGTAACATTCAGGTTTGGTGAGACTTATTATAACATTACGGTTGTAAAAGAGAATAATGTAGGAGAGGTTACTATCTATATGGATGGAATTGAAATAGATGGGAATGTAATTACACTTAAAGATGATAAGACAACCCACATTGTTCAAGTTACAATGTCACCGAAAATGGTTATGAGCGAGGTTTAATTCTTGAGTAAGGCCGCAGCTTCCGAATCTATAAACCAGAATAAATGCCCTTCCTTTGGTTGTATTAACTGAGCCGGATATTTATCAGGTTGATAGGCACCGTTCAAAACATCTTTTAGAACAGTAGCCTTGTTTTTACCTGTTACGAGAAAGGCAATATTGCAAGACTGATTTATTAGTGGCGCAGTCATGCTAATGCGATACATTTTTTCTTCTTCAACATATGTCTCTTTCACATAAGCTTCTTCTTCTTTAAGAATAATAGTTCCGGGGAAGAGGGAGGCAGTATGGCCATTCTCTCCCAAGCCTAGCAGGATGAGGTCGAATAGAGCGGGTTCACCTAATGAAGCTTTTATTTCTTTTTCATAATCCTGTGCCGCTTCGGCAGGTGAAAGATCAACCGGTATTGCGTGAATATTTGTAGGAGGAATATTAACCTTATTGAGTAAAATAGTTCTTGCCTGGTTCGCATTGTTTCTCTTATCAGTAGCAGGTACATATCTCTCGTCAGTCCAAAAGAATGTTATTTTATTCCTTGGGAGTTGTTCCTTGAAAGGAGATTGAGCCAGGAGTGAATAAAGCGATAGTGGTGTTTGTCCGCCCGAAAGTGCAATAACGCATTTCCCTTTTTTCTCAATGGAGTTATTGGCAATATCTATAATAAACTCAGCTACTGCATAATTTAATGCATCAATAGAATTATAGACTTTTATTTTGTTTTCCGAACTAGTCATCGTTGCTTTCATGTGGTATTATAATCCAGCTATGGCCACCTTTGGCTATAAGCGCTTCCGAATCTTCAGGACCCTGCATGCCTGCTTCATAATTAGGGAAATTAACCGATGGATTAGCTTCCCATGAGTTTATTATTGGCATAAGTACTTTCCAAGCATCTTCTACCTGGTCAGCACGCATAAATAGCGTAGAGTCACCTTCCATAATATCTAATAGCAAAGTTTCATAGGCTTCAGGTGTTCCTGAAGTATAAGTAGTATCATAATTGAATTGCATATCTACCGGAGATAGAACCATTTTAAGCCCGGGACGCTTTGCCTGGAAGCGCATACGTATTCCCATGTGCGGTTGTATATTTAAAATTAATCGGTTAGGCTGCCAGTTTACGGTAGCCTCTGAAGGAAATGATTGATGGGGAACAGGCCTGAATTGAATTGTAATGACAGAAATTGTTTCATTCATTCTTTTACCCGTTCTTAAATAAAAGGGAACTCCCTGCCAGCGCCAGTTATCAATAAATAGCTTAAGTGCAGCAAATGTTTCTTTAGTTGAATGCCTGTTTACATCTGGCTCCTGGCGGTATCCTACTACCTTTTTGCCTTCTATCCAACCCGGGCCATATTGCCCACGCACTGCTACCTGGTGAACTTCTTCAGGACGAATTTTGCGTAATGCGTTTAATACATCTACCTTTCTGTTTCGTACTTCGTCGGCTTCAAATGAAACCGGTGGTTCCATAGCAATGAGCGATAAAAGTTGCAGAAGATGATTCTGCACCATGTCACGAAGAGCACCGGCTGTTTCATAATAGTTTCCACGGTTCTCAACTCCTATTTGCTCAGAAACAGTTATTTGAACACTGTCAATATAATTCCTGTTCCATAAAGGCTCGAACAATGCATTTGCAAACCGTAGGGCCAATATGTTTTGTACCGTTTCCTTTCCAAGATAGTGATCGATACGGTATATCTGTGTTTCGTCAAAAATGCTGTGCAGTAAATTATTCAAATGCTTGGCACTTTCAAGGTTGTGGCCAAAGGGCTTTTCAATAACTATACGGCTTCTGGTTTTATCTTTTGCAAGATGTGATTTTCCAATTTTGAGCGCAATTTCTTCAAAAGCATTCGGCGGAACTGCAAGATAAAAGACCAAATTGGCAGTAGCTTTCCATTGCTTCTCAAAACTTGTTATTTGCTTTTCAAGAGCAGTATATGTTGATGAAGCAGCAAACTCACCCTTTAAGTAGGTAAGGTATTTTGCGAAGCTTGCCCATTCTTTTTTATTTGATTTACCTCTTCTTGAAAATTTATCTACACCTTCCTGCAAGTGCTTTTGAAATTCTTTTAAGCTAATTTTACTATGTCCAACACCAATTACAGAGAAATTGTCGGGCATCCATGTGTCTAGATATAGGTTGTAAATAGCGGGAATTAATTTTCGCCAGGCCAAATCTCCGGAAGCCCCAAGAATAACAATAATGGTTGGCTTTAACTTTGTTCTAGTCTTCATGGCAATTGTGCTTTAAGATTCCCAATGTGTATGGAATGTACCTTTGCGGTCATTCCTCTCGTACGTATGCGCTCCAAAATAGTCTCGCTGAGCCTGTATTAAATTAGCAGGCAGCCAACCGTTTCGAAAGCTATCATAATATGCCAATGATGCCATCATGGCAGGGATAGGCGTACCGCTTTCAGTGCCTATTTGTATGATCTTCCTAATGTCAATTTGCGACTGCATTAGTTTTTTTGAAATAGTATTGCTAAGAATAATATTTGAAAGATCGGGTTGGTGGGCAAAGACAGATTGGATATCATTTAGTAGAGATGATCGGATAATGCATCCGCCTCTCCAAATACTTGCAATATCCTTCAAGTTTAAATCATATTTATATTCTTTTGAAGCGAAATGAAGTTGTGATAAACCCTGGGCATATGTTGTGATAATGGAAAAGTATAATGCTTGTTCAATCCAGCGTACAACTGAATCTTTATCGTATTCAAACTTATTCCCCGGGCCACCTAGTTTCTGGTGAGCTATTTTGCGGTCTTTTGTATAAGATGATAAATCCCGCATAGATACCGCAATATCAATAACCGGAATGGGGACTTGTAATTTCATTGCATCTTGAGAGGTCCAACCACCGGTGCCTTTTTGACGGGCACTGTCTAATATCATATCAATTAGCCTATTCTTGGTTAGGTCATCCTTTTTGCTAAATATTTCTGCTGTTATTCCAATGAGAAATGAATTGAGAACCCCGCTATTCCATTTTAGGAACACAGAGTGCAATTCATCATTTGTCAGATTGCAGGTATTTTTTAGTAAATTATAACATTCCGATATCAACTGCATTATGCCATACTCAATTCCATTATGTATCATTTTAACATAATGGCCAGCTGAACCGGGGCCAAGCCAAGTAACGCATGGCTCTTTTTTGACCTTGGCAGAGATATCCTCCAGCATAGAAGAAACCCTCTTATATACCACCTTAGGGCCTCCGGGCATAATACTTGGCCCATTTCTTGCACCTGATTCTCCACCAGATACACCTATACCCATAAAGTGAATGGATGCTTTAGTCAGTTGCTGAATACGTCTATCGGTGTCTGTAAAATGTGAATTGCCGCAATCCATTAAAAGATCGGATTTGGATAGATGAGGTACTAATTCAGCAATTACGTCATCTACAATTTTTCCTGCGGGCACCAATAGTATGATCACTCTTGGTGTCTTTAATGCTTTAATAAACTTGCCCAAATCTGACGTGGCTAATACATTCCTTTTACCAGCTTCGTTTTCAAGTATTTTAACTTGAGACCTATCTTTATCGAAACCGGCGATACTGTAACCATGGTCATTTATATTATATAGCAGATTACGGCCCATTGTGCCCAATCCAATCATACCATAATCATACAGTCCTTTAGCCATTATGCGGTTATTTGAGATGATTCTTGAATCATGAATAGATAAGCTTTCAATTGCTTTTTTA
>DATHOD010000117.1:0-37695 GCA_035485295.1 Bacteroidia bacterium | reverse complement strand
ACGGCAAATCTTTTCAGCGTGAGATTCTGATAATGAGCCACCAAAGACTGTAAAGTCCTGCGCAAAAACATATACCAATCTTCCGTTTATTTTTCCGTAACCGGTTATTACACCATCACCCAAATATTTTTCACGGTCTAATCCAAATTCGGTTGAGCGGTGTGTAACGAACATTCCAATTTCTTCAAAGCTGCCCTCATCCATTAGTATCCCAATACGTTCACGGGCTGTGAGCTTGCCTTTCTTGTGTTGTGAATCTATTCTTGTTTGTCCTCCACCTAATTTCGAGAGGGCTATTTTTTCGTTCAGTTCATTTACTTTTTTACTCATGATGCTTTTTTGCTTCTTAATGAAGAGGTGCAAAGTTAAAAGGAGAAATGGATTGGAAAAATGCCCCGTAATTTTTAATCATTTTTTGAAAATGGAAGCGATTTTTTTTTATTTTGCAGAATTGTATTAAAAAAAGGGAGTAACAATTAGTTTAAGAGAATATGAAAGCATTTACACGATGGAGTATTGTTGCAAGCAGTGTTTTTTTATTTGGTGCTAGTGCATTTGCGCAAGGTAAAGATGGCTCCGGCAGGAATGATAGCCTTCGCGGTATACCATATTTTATAAAAACAGGTGAGGGCACCGGCGGAATAAAGCTTGGTCAATCAACCATTGCAGATGTTGAAAAGCTTTTTGGCAAGGGCAAGGTAAAGGCTGAAAAATCAAAAACTATTAATAAGCTCTTTACATTTAAAACTGTTTTTTATAAAAAACGCGGACTTAAATTTTTTGCATTAGATGAGACTCCGAATACTATCTATGCTATAGAAGTCTATGCGAATGGTGCACGTACTGAAAAGGATATAACTATAGGAACAAGCACTGAAGATGATGTTGTGAAGGCATATGGCGATCCTTCTTATAAATCAGCAGACAGTATTGACTACGATAATCTTGGTGTGGTATTTGAATTTGATCATGGTGTTTTACAACGTGTATTACTCAGCAAAAAGAAATAGGTAAACGTATGGAAGCTGTTTCTGTAAGCCCTGTTATTCATGAAAGCTGGAAGGAGGAATTGAAAGATGAATTCGCCAAACCTTATTTTACTCAGCTAAAGCAGTTCCTTGTAGAAGAAAGGAAACAGCATACCATATACCCTCCGGGCAAACTTATCTTCTCGGCTTTCAACCATACTCCATTTACTAAAGTAGAGGTGGTTATACTTGGGCAGGACCCCTACCACGGACCGGGACAAGCTAACGGATTATGTTTTTCAGTTAGTGACGGAATTGCAATGCCTCCTTCACTGGTCAATATTTTTAAAGAGATACGTAATGATTTGGGCTATGAGATACCTTTAACAGGAAACCTTGAACGATGGGCTGACCAGGGAGTATTATTGCTTAATGCGATGTTGACAGTTAGGGCAAATGAACCGGGCTCGCACCAGGGTAAGGGCTGGGAAACATTTACCAATAGTTTAATTCAGCATATATCGGCACATAAAACAGGAATAGTGTTTTTGCTCTGGGGAAAATATGCGCAAGCAAAAGAATCACTTATAGATTCTTCCAAACACCACGTTTTAAAGGCAGCACACCCATCGCCATTCTCAGTACATAATGGGTTCTTCGGGTGCAAACATTTTTCAAAGACAAATGAGTTACTAAAACAACAAGGCAAGCCTGAGATCGACTGGCACTAATGGCTCACTACTATTTGCGAAGTTGCGATTTGTTTTTTAGAATCGTGCAGTGATAAATGGTAAACTCCATTAACCCATTCAAAAGTGCTTATAACAATCTTTTTCTCACCTGCATTAATATTGAGCTGCTTTACCATTTTACCCTCTGCATCATACACTGTAAGCACTTCATTGGCAGTTACTGCACCAAAACTTACTGTGAAGTTATTGCTGGTGGGGTTAGGATAAATTTTTATTATTGACTTCAGAGCAGTTTCTTCATTGATTCCTAATACATGCGAAACGCCATTGGCAAAAGTATATTGACCATTAGGCAAAGAGTCAAGTGTCATATACCCGTACTTAGTACTTGACTTGGTTTTTGTATATCCGGGAAATTCCTGCCACTCAGTTTTTGTGTTTGGCCTGTATAGCAAAATTACACTGTCGCAGTTTACGTTTATAAGAGAAGTATCGAGGAAGCAACTGCCATTATATGTAGGACGCACCTTATTTCCATCAAAATAAAGCCTGGCGGTGCATTTAAAACCTGCAGGGCGGATACCGTTTATATTCCAGTAACGGTAAGGCGATAAACGATAGTGTAAAGAAGTATCATTAATAGGATCAGGAGTTGCATAGTTATGCTCAAAGAATAAGAATGCTGAATCGGTAATTGAAGTTACTGTCAGATCAACCCGTGAATATGTGCTCATATTATACGTTCCTGTCTTTTTGATTTTCAACGTATCCGAAGAAACTGCTTCGGCAATCTTGTTATGCATATTCAGAGCAGCAAAGGCAGGATTGAATGGCACTGTAATAGTATAACTTGAGAGATGCCCTGATACCATTATTGTTTGGTCGTAATCTTTCCATGTAGCAGATTTAAAATTTACTTCAACCGGCACATTGGTATAATAGGAAGGGGCGCCCATTAGTTTTTGCTTTATGTAGACGGTAACGGTATAGTTTGGACTGCTTGGCGTAACTGTCATCGAGTCTATTGAGAATTGAGGAAAACCCGGCGCATCAACCCAGTCATTAAAGAAGTCTGTAAGGTTGTAGCCCGAATAGCGTTGCAGGCTATTTTTTAAGGTATCAGAAGTAACAGGCTGGTATGCATGGCTCGCGAAATAATACTTCATTCCGTTGAAGAATGCACTGTCTCCTAAATAAGTGCGAAGGGTGTGCATTACGTCTGCTCCTTTTTGATAAGTGGTGCTGACCCAATAATTCAAATCGCCATAGGTGTATGGTTGTGGCATTTTTGATAATGCCCAATATCCGCGGTCAGCAATAGCACAATAGTGAATTACATTTTCGTGGTTGGCACGTGTATAGGTTACATAGGTTGAATCACCATATACGTATTCCTCAAATATACTCTGGTTGAAAACGGCAAAGCCCTCGTTCAGCCACATTTCTTCTGCTGAATGGCATGTAACCAGGTCGCCGCACCAATGATGAGAAAGCTCGTGTGCCATTATGTTGGCTTCGTAGTTCAAGGTGCCATCGGCGCAAATTAACGGATAAGCAATGTTCGATGGATGTTCCATGGCCCCATTGTTAAAAGGCACTAATGAGTATCCAACTTTGTTCCATCTGTATCTGCCATAGCAATTCTGGAAAATAGAAATTGCGTTGTGCAAGTGCACAAATGACTTTCTGACCTTAGCTGTATCTGCTGCTTCCGTTACGATTAAAATTGGTATAGTGTCAATTCCACGAAATGTATCGTGTACTGCAACAAATGGAGCCACATCAACGCAGGCATGGTAACTCGATATGGGTTCATTCATAACCCAGGTGCGGAAACGTTTTCCTCCTGAAACAGAATCTTGGGTCATAAAGCCATTACAGAATGAAAGGTTAACACTATCGGTAGTTATATGGAAAACAAAGGTTGATTTTGCAATGAAGTTATCGAAGCAAGGATACCATGCCCTTCCGAAATTGTGAGGCTTTACCTCAAAGCCTACACCTAAGTTGTAAGCATAGCCACTCTGGAAATAGAAGCCACCCCAGCCTGAAGGATCTATAACCGGTTTACCATGGTAATATACATTTACACTTGAGGTATCACCAATATTCTCGGTTGCCGGAAGAGTAATAACCATCAAGGTATCCTTATAATGAAATGTAAGGCGGGTAGAGCCCATTAATACGGAATCTACTTTAAAGTGTAAAAGGTCAAGACTTAAAGTATTGATGCCGTTCATTTTAGGAGTAAAGTGTACAATGGTATTTCCTCTAAGTGTATCGGTAGTGAAATCGGTAATATTAAGGTAGAGTGTATAGCTCAATACATTTATTGTGTCACTGCGCAATCCATTTGTATCCGGAATAAGAGGTGTAATTATAGTTGTTGCCTTGCCACTAATAGTTCCCGAAATCAGAAAAAGAGCAAGTATTAATGGGGTAATGAGTTTTTTCAAGATTGTCGTATTTTCATTCAAATCTAAGCAATTTCCAGCAAATTAGAAAAGCAGGATGAAACCGATATAAATTTCATAGCGTAACATAGTACAGGTTCTTTACTCCATTGCATTCTGATGATTTAAGGTCGTCTTTCCACTTTTTAAATTCCTTGCCTTCCATAAATTCCTTTCCTATAAACTTAAATACTAACTGGTCTTTTAAGTCAGTAGGGTTAATCTTTACAAACTGGTAGTAATAGCCTCCTGATTCATAACAATCATTTTCCGTTACCTTGGTAATCCCTATAAATTTAAATGTGGCATTTAGATAACGAACTGAAAAACCTGCATTTATAACAGCTTTCGCTACTTTTTCAATATCTATTTCAGCTCCTGATTTAAAGGTAATTGTTCCTATGGTGTTTTCAAGGTTCATTTGAACATCTTGTACAAAATCGAGTTTGCGTAGGCTTAATTCCACACTACGTGAACAAGCAGAACAGGTAAGGCCATTTATTCCAATTTCAGCAGAGATGAATTGACTGTAAGATATAAATGAAGAAAGCAAAAAGCTTATTATTAATATAGTGTCTTTAATCCTTTTCATAGTATCCTTATTGTTATACAAATATATGGTGAAAGGCGCTGTTTCGGATGATTTTAGTCCTAAAACTTAATTTGTTATTCCTAAAGTTTATACTTTTGAATCTCATTAATAGAATAGTGAAGTGCTTACTTTCTTTATTGCTTTTATTTTCTTTCCTCATTATGAGTATGAGTAAGTCGCTTATTCTTGTTCACTATGAAATAAATAAGAAGGAAATTACTGAGAAATATTGTATTAATAAGGATAAGCCTGAGATGCACTGTTGCGGTAAATGCTTATTGAAGAAAAAGCTTGCGCAACAAGAAGAACAACAAAAGTATCCTGCATTTCCCGATATTAAAACCGATATTCAATTGTACTGTACTTCTATTTCCGGAATAGCTAATATTAATAGCAGACAAACTGTAATTATTGTTTCTGCGAATAAATCTATTCGCTCACTTTTGAATGGAGGCAGTATCTTCCATCCACCCTGCTGCTAATTTCTAATAGTTTCAATTATTAACCTGCATTCGCCGGGTTCAATAATAATTTACTGATTTTATTAATCTTAATTTCCGCTGTTAGCGCGGATAATAAACTTATATATGAGAATTAATAAGAATATATATTTCTTGCTCGTCATGCTATTGAATTGTATAGCCGTGCATGCGCAATCGTTAAGCGGCAGTGTAATTGATTCCGCCGGAGGCCAAGGAATACCCGGTGCGATTGTTTACTTTCCTGAGCTTAAAATAGGAACCACAACCGATGCACAGGGGAACTTTAACATGACCGCTATGCCCAATGGAACTTATGAAATGGAAGTGAAAATTTTGGGGTACGCCACTTTAACTCAGCAAGTAACAATAAGAGATAATGCAACCTGCACTTGCAATTGCAAAATGGGTGCTTCATGTTGTTCAGCCAATGAAGTTGTGATTACCGCTCTGGGTAATATCACCAATACCCAACGTTCACCAACTCCTGTCAGTATTGTAACACACGAAATGCTGTTGCAAAGTTCTAATAGCACAATTATTGATGCTATTTCTACACAGCCGGGTGTGAATATGACAACTGAGGGTGTTGGTACAACCAAGCCCCAAATTAACGGACTGGGCTTTGACCGTGTATTGGTTCTGACAGATGGTTTAAGGCAAGAGGATTTCCAGTGGGGAGATGATCACGGTATCTTAATAGATCCATATGCAATTTACGATGCTGAAATAATAAGGGGCCCTGCTTCCTTGCAATATGGCGCAAGCGCCGAAGCAGGGGTTATTAGTTTCAAAACCCAGCCTTTTGCTGAAGAAGGGACAGTTCAAGGTAGTGTACTTACAGAGTATCAAACAAACAATGGTTATATAGGTACATCTGAAGATGTTGGTGGAAATCATAATGGATTTGCCTGGGATTTGCGAGCCAGTAATGAAGAAGCACACGATTATTCGGACCCTAAGGATGGTTATGTGTGGGGTACTGCATGGAGGCAAGATAATGCAAGGTTAACTCTGGGCTTGATTAAATCATGGGGCTACAGCCGTATTTCAATTAGCCTGTTGGAAAGACGCATACAGGTGCCGGATGGTAACCGTGATAGTACAGGTCGTTTTATGTATGATGCTCCGCAAAATGGACAACTTTACCCCGTTACCAGCGATTTCCTGGCATATAATCCTACTATTGCAGGTGATAAGATATTGGATGAAATACAAACCTGGTGGCAAAACAGTTTCAATCTGGGAAAAGGAAAACTGGGGCTTGATATTGGGTTTACCCAAAGTATACACCACGATATTGATAGTGGTACTGTTGGTTCAGGAAATTTTGAAGTAAAGGATATTCCATACTCACTAAAGTATCAGATTATCGGTAAAAACTCGGGATTAAAACTAACAGCAGGTATCAACGGAACTTACGAGTTTATGAATAATTACGCTGAACCTGCTGCTCCCTATATTGGCGATTATGAAATACCTAACTACACCGATTTCCAAGCCGGCGGCTATGTTATTCTTGAAGAAGATTATAAAAAGCTTACGGTAAGCGGAGGCCTGCGTTATGATTATAATAATTTCATAGGGCAGTCTATGTATCTTCTT
Source organism: Bacteroidia bacterium (assembly GCA_035485295.1). Lineage (GTDB taxonomy): Bacteria > Bacteroidota > Bacteroidia > JABEUT01 > JABEUT01 > JABEUT01. Next base: position 30,906 of record DATHOD010000117.1, on the reverse strand, counting down.
AACGCCGGTACTCCTGAACAAAAAGCGATGTCTGATTCAACTTCGGGCTCTGTTATGCAATTCAAGGCGTTCAACAGCACGTACAGCGGAGTTTCAGGTAGCATTGGTGCATCATACCAATTGCCGAATAATAACTATTTGAAATTGAATGTTTCAAAAAGTTTTCGCGCGCCCTCTATTGATGAGCTTTATAGTAATGGGGTAAATATTGGAGTAAATGCCTTTCAGGAGGGTAATCTAAATCTAAAGGCAGAAGAAGGCTATCAGGTAGATTTTGCTTATGGAAATAATGGCAAAGATGTTAGTTTTGAGGCAGACGGATTTTACAACGTAATAAACAATTTCATTTTCCCTGTCAGGGTGCAGTCCAAAATCAGCGGAGATTCAATGGTAGATGGGGTTCCTTATTATCAATATATAGCTAACAAAGCTATCCTAACTGGGTTTTCAGGATATTTTAATATCCACCCATCTGATACCCATTGGCTTGAGATAGATAATAGCTTTACCTATGTCTATTCTTTTTTTCCCAATCAAACAGATTCAACCAATCATATCCCATGGACACCAGCCCCACGTCTTACTACAGAAATTAAATTTAAGCTGACAGACCGAAAAACTTCTGTTCTAAGAAATACGTATATAGAATTCGGAATGGCAAAATATTGGGCACAGAATAATATTTATAGTGCTCTGTATAGTGAAATACCTTCGCTTGCCTATACTTTATTCAATGCGGGTGTGGGAACAAATTTTGTAAATCCTAATACAGGACGTGTAATATGCTCCCTGTATCTTAATTGCACCAACCTGTTGAATATTGGCTATGCTGACCATTTAAACTTGGCCCAGTATTTCCTTGCGTATAATGGAAGCCCTGTTACTGTTACTCAACAAAGCCAGGGTATATATAACATGGGAAGAAATGTAGGATTTAAATTGCTGTTCCCTATTGGCGGACATAAAGTTTCTGATAAGGAAGAACAAATTCCGGAATAGCGGTTGAACAAAACCCCCGGCACATGTCATGACTTGTCGGGGGTTTATTTTTATGACTATAAATAGAAATTGTGCTGCACGTTTATAAAATACAAAGGATATGAACGTTCATAAGATTGCCCGGCAAGCAGGTAAGCAATAGAAAAATCTAGGCGTGTATTGGAAAGGAAAATAAATTGAATAGAAGGGCGGGCCTCTAGGTAACTTCCACTATTTAAAGAAGGTACATTGGTCCATTTTACATTTTCTCCCTCCTTGGTAATGCTCTGCATTCCCTGGTAAGTTTCACCTACAAATTCCATGTATAAATTTACATTGGTCTGTTTATAGTCTTTATATTTCCTTGGCAGCAAAAGGTACCCAAACGATAAGCCGTAATTGATTGCATTGCCATAATGCATAACTATATTCGAATCGGATTGAATATATTCATGCGGTATTAATGCTCCTAATGTTAATGATATAGCAAATCTATTCTTCAGGTAAGTTGTAATTAGCCCCGCAGATGCTCCTGAGTTATCGCCGAGTAAACTTAATTCTGCTACTTCGTGCGGCTCATTACCGGCGGCAAGTTGCAGATACCATGCCATCCTGAAGTGTTCATTTTGCCCATCTATATTCAGAAAGCGATACTTGATGTTGATTGAAAAATTTTCAAGCGTGAAAGGATACACCCCGCCATTTATATAGCCATTAGTCCTTAATCCATGTATCGTATTATCATAGAAGATAAAATCCTGTGGCAAGTAATATCCGTGATGGTTAGAGAAGCTATAGGTTTGCCCAATCTCTATTTTAGAACTTATGCCGTATGAGAAGATATAGCCTTGCCATAAACGTAACTGTGAAGCATCATTATAAAACTCGTTCGATAGTTTTACTCCCAGTACTTCTTTAGGTAAATTACTTGCAGGTCCAAATGCAGGGAAGAACTCTTGTGCATTGCACAGGAATGATTGAATAAACAATAATAGTACTGTTATGTATTTCAAGCCATGAGAAATATAAGCGAAGATAGGGTTGATTTCCCCTTGTACTCTATTATATAGAAATTCTTCCATTATATGGTATAGAAATATCCCCTTATGTTCTTATTTATGAAGAAGCCTGCTACCACCTGTGCACAGCCTCGGAATCACCCTGAAAGAGGCTAAAACAGGGCTATTTTACGATGAGTTATTAACAAAACACCCTATTTATCAACATTTTTAGATTTTTTAGTGCCAAAAAGTTGGCTATTGATAGGTTATTAGCATATATTAGCATTAATTAATTAACCGTTTAACCTTTAAAAACAAACCAAAATGAACAAAGCAGAATTAGTAGACGCAATCGCTTCTGAATCAAAATTGTCAAAAGCAGCTTCTGAAAAAGCACTTGATGCATTTGTAAACCAAACCACCAAAGCCCTTAAAGCTGGCCAACGCGTAGCTTTAGTAGGTTTTGGATCTTTCTCTGTTGCTAAGCGCGCAGCTCGTAACGGAAGGAATCCTCAGACAGGCAAGGCAATCAAGATCGCTGCTAAGAAAGTTGCAAAATTTAAGGCAGGCGCTGATTTAGCTGGAAAAGTTAACAAGTAGTCTACTACTGTTTCTTAAGCAAAAAAGCCTCGCAGAAATGCGGGGCTTTTTGCTTTAATAACTCATTAATGCTATTGAAAATAATACTTCACTGGAATAAACTCCAGCAACAGTCTCACCGAAATCAGTGACAGGCTGCAGTAGCATATTATCTAATCCGACAGAATATTTCCCCTGTATTTTTATTTTGAAGTGGTGCATGTAAAATTCCATGCCCCCTCCGGCTTCAAGGCAATATTCATTTGGGTTTAAAGGAATATATCCCTGGTCAGAAGTGAATGCTGTATTGATCAGTTTTTTTATTCCTGCACCAGCTAATATATATTTATTGTGGTTTTTATGGCGGTTAAAAAAGAACTCCACATCAAGCGGTAATTCTATTGTGCTGCTTATTCCGTTCGCACCAATATTATACCACTCCTTGTTTGCAAATAAATAGTTAAGATCGTAGTTAACGATAATTACACTTGGAGAAAATAATAATGAGAAATGTGTACTTAATTTGTATTCGAGTGCAATACCCATACCAAATTCTGTTTGCACATTTGAATGAATATATTTTAATGAATCGGAGTGAGGGCCGGAAGCTTTAATAAGTAAAAAATAGGGTCCTGTGCTTGCTATTAAGCCCGGATGCAGTCGTTTACCGATTCTTTCCTGTGGGTATATTTTAGCAGTATCTTGCGCAGTAACGCAAGAAAACAAAAGGCATAAAATTCCCGAACAAAAAAGTGCTTTGCAAAAACGCATCTTGGAGGTAATTGAGATATGGTAATAACGAGAATTAAAACTGTTTAGTATGGAAACTCTAAAGTTTCAACCACCAAATTTTACTGTAAAGAATAGCTCATTGGCATATAATGAACTTAAACTTTGTGTATATATGGTGTTATCAGGTACAAGTAAGTTTGTTAATCCCCCACTGTATCTTATTTCAAAACTCAATTTATGACGACGCAGAAAGAAGCTAATACCACCACCAATAATATAATTAAGACTATTTCGGGACACTGGAGCATAATATGAATGGGTTGAATGAGTTGAAGGATTGGAAGAGTTGCTATCTTGTGATGCTGCAAGGTCATCAGTGTAATCAAGTCCTCCGGTGAAATAGACATCTTTATTATGAAAGCGTTTGGTATGTAATTGCAATTCTAAAGGAAGATGAAGAAATGTAGATTGAATATTAAGTACCACTGTGTTCAGAACGTTTCCTGATAATGAGTAGTCGAGTAGATGCTCTGCCCAGTCTAGATTCGGAGAAAATGTTAGGGCGATTCTTGGTTTGATTCTATAGGTTATACATCCACCTATACTAATGCCTCCAACATAATTGGAAGTAACTGACTGGAGAGAATCGATTTTGTGACCTGATTGTGCTACTTTGAATTTATTGAAATTTATACTTAATATAAACCCAACATGTATCTTCTTATTATCATAGCCAGGTAAATGTATATGGGTTGAATCCTGTGCATTGACTTTACTACACAAGGTAAAAAGGAACACTGAGCAGAAAAGGAATTTACAAAAACTCATAAGTGGTTAGATGGTAACATGAAGGTAACGAAAATTGTTTTCATTTCGTATTTAGAACCTAATTTTTATATCCAAGAGATTTGCCTATCTTGCATATGTATTTATATTCCACTGAAGAATGAATGATTGGGTAACTGTAGCAACGTTTATGTATCCGCACCAGGCAGCTATGTTACAAGCAAGGCTTGAATCAGAAGGAATAGAATGTTTCCTGAAAGACAAGAATACAGCTGCTGCAAATCCGCTTTATTCAGTGGCTATAGGTGGGGTTAAATTGCAGGTAAGGGCAGATGATGTGGAAAGGGTAACGCCAATGCTTAAAGAAGCAGGGTATATACGAGATGATTCGGGAGTAAAGGATTTTACTGAAGAAAATGCAAAAGAACTAAGTGGGACAGTTCCCGTTAAGGGTGAAAATATTGTATGTCCTTATTGTGGTTCAACAGAAGTGTTCCAAGATAAAACCCCGCATTGGATGAGTTTGATGGCCATTATGTTTTTAGGTATTCCATTTATTTTCTTTGGCAAAAAGAAATACCACTGTTTCGATTGCGGACATGATTTTAAATTAGAGAAAAAATAAAAAGCCAAGTAAGTACTTATCTATTCTACTTTTTAGCTCTATTATTCTTCTTCTCCTGTTTTAAAGCACTGTTCAGCAAACCCACTTCTTCTCTGAACCATCCGGTTGTTTCTGAATCCTTCTTTCTTTTGTAAGTATTAGTTACAATATTATTATCGATATAAGAATCAGAAACCACCCAATTATTGCAATAATCGAAAACATACCCTTCTGCTCCTTTATTTACATATATAAGATAGTGCCTTCCAATTAATTCTGCATCATCGCCCTGTGGCCTGTCTATTAATAATTCACAATCTCCCGCATTGGTTGATTTTACGGAAACTGATTTTAACTGTTTATCTCCTTTATATATCCTGGTTACCCTAAACGTAACAGTATAGGTTTGTGTAGCCGAGTCATGTGCAATATTTACAAGGTTCCCTTCAAAAATCAGATCGCACTCGTGAACAAGTTTCTTTATATCACCAACAGTTCCTTTACAATTGCACGATAAGCAGATATACCCTGCAATAAGAATTGGCAATATTATTAGGAGTCTCCGCAGATGAATAATTTAAACCAAATATAATCATTATAAATTCAGAATAATAATCAAATCGACGGGACTTGTTTTTTAATTTCTACTATCGCTTAAAAAATGTGCCTGGTTGGCAAATTTCGATTATTTCTTTATAACTAACTGTTTATGAGGTATTAATAAGGTTTAATTAGGTATCACTTTAAAAGTTAATTTTGTGGGAAATAAGAAACATATATGAAGCGGAGTATTAAAAAGGTAGCCGTAATCGGTTCGGGTGTTATGGGCTCAAGAATAGCTTGCCATTTTGCCAATATAGGCGTACAGGCATTGTTGCTCGATATAGTTCCTAAGGAACTGAGAGATGATGAAAAGAAAAAGGGCCTTACCTTGCAAGATAAAGCTGTAAGAAACCGTATTGTAAATGAAGCGCTGACAGCATCTGTTAAGAGCAATCCATCTCCTTTATACGACAAAGCATTTTTATCGCGTGTAATTACCGGTAACCTTGAAGACAATATTGCTGAGGTTGCAACCTGTGATTGGATTATTGAAGCAGTATCAGAAAATCCTGCTATCAAGAAAGTGGTTTACGATAACCTTCAAAAGTTCCGTAAACCAGGAACACTTATCACCAGTAATACTTCAGGTATACCACTCCACATGCTTGCGCAAGGCAGGGATGAAGATTTTCAAAAGAATTTCTGCGGAACCCACTTCTTTAACCCACCGCGTTACCTGCGCCTGTTAGAAATAATTCCTGCACCCAATACTAGTAAAGAAGTTATTGATTTCTTAACCAATTATGGCGACCTATACTTAGGTAAAACAGTTGTGGTTTGTAAAGATACTCCTGCCTTTATAGCTAACCGTGTAGGCGTATATGGTATAATGGCTCTCTTCCATTTGGTAGAAAAAATGGGATTAACTATTGAAGAAGTAGATAAGCTTACTGGCCCTGCATTGGGCAGGCCTAAGTCTGCTACCTTCCGTACGTGCGATGTGGTTGGGCTTGATACCCTTGTGAATGTAGCTAATGGCTTAAAAGCTAATTTGCCAAACGATGAGGCAAAGGCTTTATTTGAGTTGCCTAAATATGTTGCTACTCTTTCAGAGAATAAATGGCTTGGCGATAAAACAGGACAAGGTTTTTATAAGAAAGTAAAGACTGCCGGCAAGAGCGAAATACTTGCACTCGACCTTACTACCATGGAATACAAGCCTTCACAAAAAGTGAAGTTTGCTACACTGGAAGCATCGAAGATGGTTGAGAATCTTAACGACAGGATGAAAGTATTGGTAAGTGGGAAAGATAAAGCGGGTGATTTTTACCGTGCTTCTTTCATCGGATTATTTGCATACTGTTCTAACCGTATTCCTGAAATATCGGACGAACTTTATAAGATTGATGATGCAATGCGTGCCGGTTTTGGCTGGCAACTTGGCCCATTTGAAACATGGGATGCTATTGGAGTGCAAGCCGCAATAGACCTTATGGAGAAAGCAGGAAATAAACCTGCAGCATGGGTATACGATATGATTAAGAAGGGTTGCACTTCATTCTATAAAACTGAGAATGGTGTAAGGAAATATTATGATATTCCAACCGGAGGATATAAAACCATTCCGGGTACCGAAGCATTTTTATTACTTGATAACTTCAGGCAGAACAAAACGGTTTGGAAGAACTCAGGTACAACTGTTACTGATATAGGCGATGGAATCCTTAACCTGGAATTCCATACCAAAATGAACTCGATAGGAGGAGAGGTAATAGAAGGAATAAACAAAGCCATTGACATGGCTGAAAAGGATTATCGCGGATTAGTAATATCTAACGAAGGAACTAATTTCTCGGCTGGTGCTAACGTGGCTCTTATCTTTTCAATGGCTATAGAACAAGATTGGGAAGAACTTGACAGGGCTATTCGTGTTTTTCAAAATGCAAATATGCGTGTGCGCTATTCTTCCATACCTGTTGTATTGGCTCCGCATAGCCTTGCTTTAGGCGGTGCGTGTGAAATGTCAATGCACTCCGATAAAGTACAGATACACGCTGAAACATATATGGGACTTGTCGAATTTGGTGTGGGCCTTATACCGGGTGGCGGAGGAACAAAGGAAATGGCAGTTCGCTTGTCCGATGCTTTTGTAGAAGGTGAAGTAGAGTTACCAATATTAAGAGAAAAATTCCTGACCATTGGAATGGCTAAAGTTTCTACTTCAGCGTATGAGGCGTTTGATTTAGGGTATTTGCGCAAAGGACATGATGAAGTAACTGTTAACCGTTCACGTCTTTTAACAGATGCAAAGGCATCGGCAATACGGTTGGCTGATGAAGGTTATACTCAGCCTGTAATGCGCAATGATATAAAAGTGTTAGGCAAAACAGGTTTAGGTATGATATACGTAGGTGCTGATGTTATGATGAACGGACACTATATGTCAGAACACGATAAGAAGATATCGCTCAAGCTTGGTTATGTAATATGCGGTGGGGATCTTTCTGCACCAACGTTGGTAAATGAGCAGTATTTACTTGATCTTGAAAGAGAAGCATTCTTGTCGCTTTGTGGTGAAAAGAAAACATTAGAAAGGATTCAGAGTATTCTTAATGGCGGTAAAATTCTAAGAAATTAAAATATAAAACTATGGCAAACGAAGCATATATAGTAGCAGGATACAGGTCGGCAGTGGGCAAAGCCACACGTGGTAAATTTCGTTTTACCCGTCCCGATGATATTGCAGTAAGCGTATTGAAACATTTACTTGCATCGGTTCCTAATCTGAAGAAAGAAGATATTGACGACCTGGTGGTGGGTAACGCTATGCCTGAGGCAGAACAAGGCCTTAACATGGGCAGGCTTATTTCATTAATGGCATTCGATACCGATAAAATTCCAGGTGTAACTATTAACCGTTATTGCGCATCGGGATTAGAGACAATAGCTATTGCTACTGCGAAAATTCGTGCTGGCATGGCTGATGTTATTATTGCAGGTGGAGCAGAATCTATGTCGCTTATACCAATGGGTGGCTGGAGAATTGTTCCACATCCTGAAATTGGCTATAACCACCCTGACTGGTATTGGGGAATGGGATTAACTGCTGAGGCTGTTGCAAACGAATATAAAGTTTCACGTGCTGATCAGGATGTGTTCTCATTCAACTCTCACCAGAAAGCTATAAAGGCAATACAGGAAGGAAAGTTTAAAAGTGAAATTGCTCCTGTGGTGGTGAAGGAAACATATATAGATGATAAAAATAAAAAACAAAACAGGGAATATACAGTAACTGAAGATGAAGGTCCAAGAGCAGACACATCGATGGATGCATTGGCAAAGCTTAAGCCCGTGTTTGCTGCTGATGGTAGTGTAACTGCAGGTAATTCTTCTCAAACATCCGACGGTGCAGCTTTTGTAATTGTAATGTCAGAAAGAAAAGTGAAAGAATTAGGGTTGAAACCAATAGCAAGGCTAGTATCATATGCTGCTGGAGGTGTTCCTCCGCGTATTATGGGTATTGGTCCTGTTGAAGCAGTGCCAAAGGCATTGAAACAAGCAGGTATGAAATTGGAGGATATACAATTGGTTGAGCTTAACGAAGCATTTGCATCACAATCATTAGCTGTTGTAAGGACACTGGGTATTAATCCTGAAATAGTAAATGTGAATGGTGGCGCAATCGCACTAGGGCATCCATTGGGATGTACCGGTGCCAAGCTATCTGTACAATTATTCAATGAAATGCGCCGCCGCAAAAACAAATATGGTTTGGTTACCATGTGCGTGGGAACAGGCCAGGGTGCAGCAGGAATTTATGAGTTATTGAACTAGTAGTGGGTAATGAGTATTGTGTATTGAGATTAGAATATAAATGCATAAATTACACGACTTAAAGATTTGGAATAAAGCAATAAAGCTTGCTACAGAAATATATAAAGTGACAGCAAATTTTCCTACTGAAGAAAAATATGGACTTATTTCACAAATCAGGCGTAGTGCTGTTTCAATATCCTCTAATATTGCAGAAGGAGCAGGTAGAAATTCTCAAGGCGAATTTTTGCATTTTCTCGGAATATCAAATGGATCTTCTTATGAATTACAGACCCACTAATAATATCCGAACAACTTAAATTGATAAACAAGGAAACACTGACTGCATTATTAAAAGAGATTGAGGATTTACAGAAAATGACTTATAAATTGCAGCAAAGTATAAAAGCAAAGAACTAATTTCACAATACTAACTACTAAATACCATGGAGACAGTAACTAAATTAGCATTAAAAGGTGGAGAATTCTTGGTGAAGGATACCCCTTATGGAGATATATTTATTCCTGAAGAGTGGAATGAAGAACAGAGAATGATAGCACAAACCTGTCATGATTTTCTTGCACAGGAAGTATGGCCTTTCTTAGATAAGATAGACGATAAGGAAGAAGGCCTGATGGAGAAGATTCTTGATAAGGCTGCTGAATTGGGCTTGTTAGGATTAAATGTTCCGGAACAATACGGAGGTTTTGAAAAGGATTTTTTGACCGGTATGCTTGCAACCGAAGCAATTGGCGCAGGATATTCTTTTGCAGTTGCTATGTCGGCACATACCGGTATCGGCACACTGCCAATATTGTATTATGGTAACGAAGCACAAAAGAAGAAGTATTTGCCTAAGCTTGTTTCAGGCGAATGGAAAGCTTCGTATTGCTTAACTGAACCGGGTTCTGGTTCTGATGCTAATTCAGGAAAGACAAAGGCTGTATTATCAGCCGATGGTAAATATTATACACTTAACGGACAAAAGATGTGGATCACCAATGGTGGTTTTGCACACTTGTTTACCGTGTTTGCTAAAATTGGCGACGATAAAAATCTTAGCGCATTTATAGTAGAAAAAGACTTTGGCGGAATTACCCTAAACCCTGAAGAACATAAGATGGGTATTAAGGGAAGTTCTACACGCCAGGTGTTCTTTAACGATTGTAAAGTACCTGCTGAGAATTTACTTTCTGAAAGAGAAAATGGATTTAAGATCGCGGTAAATATTTTGAACGTAGGCCGTATTAAGCTTGCTGCAGCAGCACTGGGCGCAAGCAAATCGGTAATTACAAAAGGTGTTGAATATGCAGGACAACGTGTTCAGTTTGGCCACCCAATTGGTACATACGGAGCAATACAATATAAGATGGCTGAGCAGGCTATCCGCACATTTGCATGCGAATCTGCTTTATACCGTGTTAGCCGCAATATAGAAGATGCTATTGATGAACTTGCAGGAGGCGGAATGGATAAAGCCAAGGCTATCCTGAAGGGCATTGAACAATTTGCTGTTGAAGCAGCTATAATGAAAGTATTTGGTTCTGAAGTATTGAACTACGTGGTGGACGAAGGTGTTCAGATATATGGTGGTATGGGCTATTCAGCCGATGCACCTATGGAAAGGGCTTACCGCGATTCACGTATCAATAGGATATTTGAAGGTACCAACGAGATCAATCGTATGCTTACAGTTGATATGATGTTGCGCCGTGCTATGAAGGGCGAAATTGATTTGCTTGGCCCTGCTACAAAAATTGCAGGAGAGCTAATGTCAATTCCTGATTTTGGTTCACCTGATACTGCTCTGTTTGCTGCTGAAAAGAAAACTATTAAGAATTTCAAAAAAGCCGCTTTGATGGTTGCGGGATCTGCTGTGCAGAAGCTGATGACCAAATTGCAAAGTGAGCAAGAAATTGTAATGAACCTTGCCGATATGCTTATTGAAGTATATGTAAGTGAATCAATGCAATTACGTGTTGAGAAACTGCTAAGCATGAAAGGCGAACAGGAATGTGCTTTATTGATTGATATGTTACGTACATGGTTAGCTGATTCTGCTGAAAGAATTCACAAATCGGGCAAGGATGCTATATGCTCTTATGCTGAAGGTGACGAACAACGCATTATGTTATCGGGCCTTAAGAGATTTACCAAGACCGACCCATACAATGTTAAGGATGCCCGTCGCAGAATAGCAACCAAAATGTTAGCTGAAAATAAATATTGCTTCTAGAGTTGATGGAACCTACCCGGATATTTGATATTCCATATTGGCAGAAAGAGAAGTTTCCTAAAAAGGATGCGCTTGTTACCAAAATAAAAGGTGTATGGACTCCTTTAAGCACAGAGGAGTTTATTACAGGGTCTGAGAATATGAGCTATGGCTTTATGGCTTTGGGCATTACCAAAGGCGATGCAATTGCAAGTATTTCTTCCAGCAATAGGTTTGAATGGAATTTCATTGATCAGGGCATGTTGCAGATTGGGGCAGTGCACGTGCCTGTGTATCCAACTATAAGTGATAGCGATTATAATTTCATATTCAACGACGCGGGAGTGAAATATGTATTTGTTTCAGATGAAGCATTATACAAACGTGTAAAAGAAATAGCAAAGAATGTACCTTCTATAAAGGGCATTTATACTTTTAATGAAGTTGATGGCGCTGCTAACTGGAAGGAAGTATTAAAGATGGGAGAACAAAACCCACAGCCTGAAAAGTTAGAAGCAGCCCGAAAAGCTATTTCTGCTTCGGAACTTGCGACATTAATTTATACATCAGGCACTACGGGAACACCAAAGGGTGTAATGTTATCTCATCACAATATTATTAGTAATGTATGCGCTTCTCATCCATTCGTACCCGTTGGCCCTGAAGGAAGGGCTTTGAGCTTTCTTCCTCTCTGCCATATATACGAACGTATGTTGAACTATCTGTACCAGTATTCAGGCATATCAATCTATTATGCTGAAAGTATTGATACCATAGGCGATAACCTGAAAGAGGTAAAACCTAGCGTATTTGTTGCAGTACCACGTGTATTGGAAAAGATATACGATAAGGTAATGGTTACAGGAAATAAGCTCACTGGAATTAAAAAAACACTTTTCTTTTGGGCACTTAACCTGGGTATGCAATATGAACATTATGGCGCAAATGGATGGTGGTATGAGTTCAAGCTTTCTATCGCCCGCAAGCTTGTCTTTAGTAAATGGGGAGAAGCAGTTGGTGGAAATGTGAAGGTAGTTGTATCGGGTGGTGCGGCTCTTCAGCCAAGGATAGCTAGAGTATTCTGGGCAGCAAATATTCCAATATTAGAAGGATACGGGCTTACTGAAACATCACCCGTTATAGCTGTAAATACATTCTTTCCTAACAGTGCGCATTTTGGAACAGTTGGACCAATATTGCCCGGGGTTGAAGTAAAGTTTGCCGAAGACGGTGAGATACTTTGCAAGGGACCTAATGTTATGATGGGCTATTATAAAAGGCCTGACTCAACTGCTGATACAATTGATAAAGATGGTTGGTTCCACACAGGCGATATTGGTGTGTTAGTAGATAATAAGTTCCTTAAGATTACTGATCGTAAGAAGGCTCTCCTTAAAACATCAGGTGGAAAGTATATCGCTCCGCAGCCTATCGAGAATAAGATGAAGGAATCGCCATATATTGAGCAAATAATGGTGGTTGGCGATGGACAGAAATTTGCTGCTGCTTTAATTGTGCCTAAGTTTCATGCACTTGAAGATTGGTGCAAGACAAAAGGAATTGATACAGCGAACAGGGATGAATTAATTCAGAACAAGGAAGTACATGACCTTTACAGGGCAGAGATAGACAGGTTCAATGTAAACTTTGGGCATATAGAACAGATCAAAAAATTTGAACTGCTGACCAAAGAGTGGACAGTAGAAGGCGGGGAAACCACGCCTAAATTAGACCTTAAGAGAAAGGTTATCCTGGAAAAATACAAAGCTCAGGTAGATAAGATATATAACCAGAGCTCGGAAACTTAAATAATAAGGTTGCTATATATTAGTATTGGAAAAGGTTCTTTTTTAAAAGAATGTAACCCAGATAACCATAATTCCGAAAAATAGTCCCACACCTAAAAAGTAGTCTATAAAAAGAAACCATTCTTTATGGGTTTCTTCGTAGAATTGATTGTACTTCCCTTTACATCCATTTAAGAGCCATCGTACAAACGTACCCATCTTACCAAGCCATATAAGTCCAACATAGTCTCCCATGCCTTGTATTAGATAATAGTCACTTAACTAGAAGTTCGGTTTCAGTAAGTATTTGCTGTAGAATAGATTAATCTTTTCCACTACTTCATCGGCTGTATCTACTAAGTCAAAAAGATTAAGATCTTCTATACTGGCATTCTTTTCTTTCTGTATCATCACTTCTTTTATCCAGTCAATCAAGCCGCTCCAATAACTTTTACCTACAAGAATTACAGGGAAGTGAGCTACTTTATTGGTTTGAATTAGAGTCAATGCTTCGAACATCTCATCCAATGTTCCTAATCCACCGGGGCATACAACAAAGCCCTGTGCATATTTCAGGAACATAACTTTACGAACGAAGAAATAATCAAAGTCAATTACCTTGTCATGGTCGATAAAAGGATTAGGATGTTGTTCCATAGGTAAGGTAATGTTCAATCCAACCGATCTTCCACCACCTGCCTTGGCTCCTTTATTAGCAGCTTCCATAATACCTGGGCCGCCACCGGTTATAACACCATAACCATTACGGGTAAGCTTAAATGCAATTTCAGAAGCTAGCTTATAATACTCATGGTTAGGTTTGGTACGTGCAGACCCAAATATAGATACGCATGGTCCAGCCTTGGCCATCTTTTCAAAGCCTTCTACAAACTCTGCCATTATCCGGAATATCTGCCAGGAGTCGCTAGATTTAATTTCACTCCAGGGTTTATCCTGGAAAGCTTTTATAATTTCATGTTCGTCGTTAAGCATACAAATGGGTTTTAAATTATAGTTCCTTTGCCAAGTATACGGCAGTATGGCTCTTTTTGTTTTTTATTAATTCTTCAGGGGTGCCCTCAGCTACTATATATCCACCTTTAGAACCACCTTCAGGCCCTAGGTCAATAATATGGTCGGCTACTTTAATTACATCTAAATTATGTTCAATTACTATAACGGTATTGCCATAGTCTACGAGCTTATTCAATACATCAAGCAACAGGCGAATGTCCTCAAAATGGAGCCCCGTTGTTGGCTCATCTAAAATATATAAGGTATTACCTGTTTGTTTTTTAGATAGTTCAGTAGCTAGTTTGGTACGCTGTGCCTCACCACCTGAAAGGGTGGTAGACGATTGGCCAAGAGTAACGTAGCCTAAGCCTATCTGGTTAAGTGTGGTTATCTTTTGGAATATGGATGGAATCTCTGAAAAGAATTCTACAGCTTGTTCAACTGTAAGATTAAGCACATCGTTAATGGATTTACCCTTGTAACGAACTTCAAGTGTTTCGCGGTTATAACGCTTACCATTACAAGTGTTACAAACTACGTATACATCAGGCAAAAAATTCATTTCGATAGTCTGCAATCCCGCACCCTGGCAAGTTTCGCATCTTCCGCCTTTTACATTGAATGAAAACCTTCCGGCCTGGTAGCCTCTTATTTTTGATTCAGGTAGAGCCGCAAATAAGTTACGTATATCAGCAAATACATTTACGTAGGTAGCAGGATTAGAGCGTGGTGTTCTTCCAATAGGTGCCTGATCGATTTCAATGATTTTATCAATGTTTTGTATTCCTGTGATACTTGAATACTCTAATGGCTTCTTCTCGGACTTGTATAAATGGTGACTGATAATAGGGTAGAGGGTTTCATTGATAAGCGTTGACTTACCACCACCCGATACACCAGTGACACAAATGAGCTTACCAAGAGGAAATGTTATGTTGACATTCTTAAGATTATGCCCTTTGGCTCCTTTCAATACTATTTCTTTTCCACTACCTTTTCTGCGGACTTTAGGCACAGCTATTTCCTTTCTGCCTTTTAGGAAATCGGCTGTAAGGCTTGGCATTTCTAAGAATTTCTTAGGAACACCTTCAGCTACTACTTTCCCACCATGCATGCCTGTACCAGGGCCAATATCTATTACCCAGTCCGATGCGAGCATCATTTCCTTGTCGTGTTCAACTACAATAACAGAATTGCCAATATCACGCAATTGTTGCAAGGCATGGATCAAACGAGTATTATCTCTCTGGTGTAGTCCAATACTTGGCTCATCAAGAATATATAGCACGCCAACAAGCTGTGAACCAATTTGTGTAGCCAGGCGTATACGCTGAGCCTCCCCACCCGAAAGTGTTTTTGAACTTCTGTTTAGTGTTAAATAGTCAAGACCAACGTTGAGCAAAAACTCAGTACGGCTGCGTAGTTCTTTAAATACCTCTTTTGCTATTACTTTGTTTTTGGCAGTAAGTGTTACCTCAGTATTCTTGAGCCATTCGTATAGAACGTTAATATCTAGTGATGCCAGTTCGGCAATATTTTTTCCATCTATTTTAAAATAGAGAGCTTCTTTTTTCAGGCGTGCACCTTTACATTCAAGGCAGGTGACCTTATTCATGAACCCTGCCACCCAGTCCGAAAGGCCCGGGGTATCACTTTCCTGCCGTTGGCGTTCAATAAAGTTTACAATCCCTTCAAAATTCAGGGCATAGCTATGCGCAGTGCTATTCAGGCTTTCACGTATTTTAAGTATTTCGTCAGTACCATATAAAATAGTATGAACAGCTTCTTCCGATAATTTATTTACGGGTGTATCAAGAGTGAAATTATGCTTTTCTCCAATCGCTTCAAGCTGCCTGAATATCCAGTTATCTTTTCGTTTGCCTACAGGCACAATAGCACCATCGTTAATTGACTTATGCGTTTCAGGTATGATCTTCTTTACATCAATCTTTGATACTTCGCCTAATCCGTTGCAATGAGGGCAGGCCCCATAAGGTGAGTTGAACGAGAATAAATTCGGTGCAGGTTCATCGTATGATATACCTGATGTAGGGCACATTAAGAAGCGGCTGTAATGATGCGCTTTGTGGTCCTCACCAATAACCATTATCACGCCCTTACCATGCTTCATACCCAAGCTGATAGATTCAGCTATTCTCCTTTTAGAGTCAGGCGACACATCAATACGGTCTATCAATACTTCAATATCATGTATGCTATAACGGTCAGCTTGCATGCCGGCACGTATGTCTTTCATATCACCGTCTATCCGCACTTTACTAAAACCACTTTTACGTAATTGCTCGAATAGTTCGCGGTAATGGCCCTTTCTTCCTTTCACAACCGGTGCCAGTATCTGAATCTTTTGTTTTGCAAAACGTTCAATTATCAGGTCGATTATCTGCTGTTCAGTGAATCGTACCATTTTCTCGCCTGTAACATAAGAGAATGCTTCTCCCGTACGGGCAAATAGCAAACGGAGGAAGTCGTATATCTCAGTAATAGTACCAACAGTAGAACGCGGGTTTTTATTTACAGTCTTTTGCTCGATAGATATAACAGGGCTGAGTCCATCAATCTTATCTACATCAGGCCTTTCCATGCTGCCAAGAAACTGGCGTGCATAAGCAGATAATGTTTCAATATAACGGCGTTGCCCTTCGGCATAAATAGTATCGAAAGCGAGTGAAGACTTACCGCTGCCACTCAGGCCAGTAATTACTACCAGCTTGTTTCGGGGAATGTTTACACTTATATTCTTAAGATTGTGCTCACGTGCGCCAATAACCTCTATAAATTCATGTTCAAGAGGTATGTCATTTAAGGCTTTATCTATAGTCGGGGTTTTCATATTTACTTCTCGAAAATCATAATCTCATCCTTGGGCTTGACCTTTACGCTATCGCTTATTGAGTTCCACCTGAGCAGTTGTTCTTTGGTTACATTGTATTGCTTGGCAATAGATTCAAGATCTTCACCAGGCATAACTTTGTGTATTACTATTTTGGCGGGTACTGTGTCTTTCTTCATAGCACCTGCTGCTAATAGGGAACTATCAGTGAAGGTTATGTATTCGCCCAGGTCGAGAAAAGGAACATTTTTTTGTGGAATAGAAATAGCGTACATTTTCTTTTCCGGATTTGGCAATTTATCGGTAAGTAGCCATGGGTTCAATATCTTAAGTATACGGTAATTAATACCCTTATCTATCGCAAATTCAGCCAGATCATTTATGGTAGAATCAACCGGAGTAATAGAATAGGGTATAGCAGTATATAAATCAGACTTTTTAAGGAAGAAGCCAAATTTATCAGGAGAGCCTACCAGCTCTTTAAGGGCTAGTATTCTGTAGACGTAACGTGCTGTTTCACTGTTAAGTTCAAGGTCATAATAATTGTTTCCTTTTTGTTTTTGCAATTCCTTGGCTACACCTGCAAGCCCCATATTATACGATGCTGCAACCAATGTCCAATTATGGAATTCAGCATAAGATTCTTTGAAATACTTACATGCTGCTTCTGTACTTCTGTCAAGGTTATAACGTTCGTCTACATCTCTGTTTACTTCAAGTCCGTAATATTCGGCAGTACTCTTCAGTATTTGCCAAAAGCCTACAGCACCGGCTGGTGAAGATTTGTAGCTGAAGCCACTTTCTGCTAAGGCCAGGAACTTAAAATCTTCAGGTATTCCATTTTTCTTCAATATTTGTTCAATAGCAGGGAAGTAACGATTTGCCCTCTTCAGCATGAGCAAGGTTTGTGATTGCCAGTAGGTATTTATCAATATTTCCTGCTCAAGATTCTCGCGAATGCCAAAATGGTTCATAGGCACTTGTTCACCTGCAAAGCTCATAGTATCAGGAATAGGTACAGGGAATATTTTGTAATTCTGGTTAAAAGGCGGATTATCAATAGCCGTAGAGTTAGATGAACCAAGGAATTCAAATATCAATGACAGTAAAATAACACAGCCACTTACAAGAAATAGATTCTTTATGCGGTGAATGATACCCGAAGAAAAATTATTAAATAGATTAAGCCGCATTTTTCTTTTTCACCTTAGTTATAATATAGAATCCAATTAACGACAAAAGGAAATATCCCGCAAAAATTCCACAATAAATAGGGGTCCACACTTGAATATACTTATTCATAACCACTACGCATAACATAGATATGCCCGAATATATTGCATAAAGTATGGCAACACGTGATTCATTTAGCCCAAGATAGAATAAATGATGTGTAGTATGGTCTTTTCCTCCGACGAAAGGAGAAGAACCTTTGGCAATACGGTTAAAGAAAACTATAGAAGTATCTATTATCGGTAACGCAAAGGTTAGCAGTGCAGAAAGTATATTTTTAGAAGCGGCCCACATGCCCTCAGGCTGAGGCCTGTCCCATAAAAAGATAATACTTATGGTAGCCATAAAAGCTCCTAGGAATTGAGTGCCGGTATCGCCCATATACATTTTGGAAGGATACCAGTTGAACAACAGGAAAGCGCAGATTGCTGAAGCTGTGCCAAGGATTAAAGTAAAGAAAACAGAACTGGAGCCACGATCTATAAGCATTAATGATAATATGGTAACCAATGCATTTAGTGATACGACAGAAGCTACCGCGTCCATATTATCAAGCAAGTTGATAGCATTCATAATACCCACAACCCATAGCATAGTAAGAATGTAGTCTAGATAAATATTAGGGAATATTTTAATATAGATGCCGGAATAGATAAGGATTATTCCACAGAAAACCTGGGCCGAGAATTTAAGAATTGGGTTCGTATCGTAAGCATCATCTGCCAGGCCCATTAAGAAAGCTATGGTACATGTGGCTAATAATCCTAGTGTTTCAGCGTGCAACAATATGGTTGTCTGCTCAAAGAAAAGTGAAAATATAATAAGTGATAAAAGGAATGTTATGTAAAAGGTGATGCCACCCAATGCTGGCTTATATATATCGCTCCACCGAATGATACTTTCAGTTTTACGAATACCCAATGTCCTTGAAAATTTAAGGAATAGGCTATTCATGAGTATTGAAAGCACAAATACCAATGTAAAATAAGTAAAATAGAAAAGAGGTATATTGAGTGACATTATCTGGTAAGGACTTTAAAATGGACTTGTGAAATTTTTTAATAAGGTTCCGTTCTTATCTTTTTCAGATAATATAGGGTCGCTCGTATTCCATTGAATATTAATATCGGGATCATTCCATTGAATAGACCCTTCTGATTCTTTGTTGTAAAAACCTGAGCATTTGTAAAGGAAAACAGTATCATTCTCAAGTGTAACAAATCCATGGGCAAAGCCGGCAGGAATATAAAATATGGTTTTATTCTTTCCGCTCAGTTCAATTCCATAATATTCGCCATAGGTTGGTGAGCCTTTGCGCAGGTCAACAGCCACATCCCATACCGAGCCCTGCAACACACGGATCAACTTAGCTTGTGCATGCGGGGGTTTTTGGAAATGCAAGCCTCTCAGAACTCCTTTTTGCGAAAAGGATTGATTGTCCTGTACAAAGTCATCGTTAATACCAAGTGAGGTGAATACTTTCTTATTATAAGGTTCATAAAAGTATCCACGGTCGTCGCGGAATATTTTTGGCTGAATTATCAATAAGCCTTTAATCAAGGTCTCTGTGGTCTCCATACTGTTATGCCTCGTAATAACCACCAGTGCCATATCCGTAACCGTAGCCATATCCATAGCCGTAGTATCCATATCCGTATGGATTACGTTTTAGATCAACCCCGTTAAGTATGTATGATAGTTTATGAAATTGATTTTTATAATATAGCCTGTCAATGAATGAAATAAATTCTCTTTTTGAATAATCAGCGCGCATTACATAAATAGGGTAATCGGCTTTTTGTAACATTGATATTCCATCGGTTACAAGGCCCACAGGTGGGTTATCAATAATAATAATATCGTATTGTTTCTTGAGCTTTTCCAGTATATCATCCATTGCCTTGCTTATTACCAATTCTGATGGGTTAGGAGGTATAGGGCCGGCTGTTATTACATTCAAATTTTCAATTTCTGATTTTTGAACCGTTTCCTCAATGGTGTATTTTCCAATGAGAAGCGTACTCATACCTTTTGAATTATCCATTTTCAATGCGGTATGAATTCTTGGCTTACGCATATCCAGGTCAAGTATAATTACCTTTTTACCCGAATAAGCTATCAGTCCTGCAAGGTTAATAGATACAAATGTTTTACCCTCGCCCGAGATGGTTGAAGTAATAGCAATAGTTTTCGATTTTTCTTCGTTGGCTATAAACTGCAGGTTGGTACGTATGGAACGGAATGATTCTGCCAGTATAGATTTAGGATTATGATTAACTATAAATTGGGTAGACGGTATTTCTTTAGTATAAAGTGGAACTATACCTAACATAGTTATAGGGCTTTCGGCAAGGCGTTCAATATCTTGCAGGGAAGAAATAGTGTTGTAGAAAATGTAAACTATGAACAAAACAATAAACCCGACTACCAGTGCAACAAGTATAGCTATGGTAAAGCTCAGTGATTTTTGCGGAGATACCGGTATCCATGCTGCTATAGCATTTTCAAGTATCTGGCTGGCGGGAACGAAACCTGCTTTTGAAATCTGGTATTCAGTTTTCTTTTCTAATAAAAGGTCATAATATTTTTCATTGATAGAGAATAGCCGTTGAAGTTTCAGGTATTCAATATCCTTGTTAGAAGAAGGTCCCATGATCTGTGCTTCCATAAGGGAAGCTTGCTTAGTCAGCGCTTCTTTTTTGGTCTTAATTTTTTCGCTGATGGCATCAATACCCTGCAGAACCAGTTTTTTTTGTGATTCAATTTCAGCATCCAGATGAATAATGTTCTGATTGTTTGGGGTTACCTCATATAATGCTTTTTGGCGCTCAGCATAAAGCTCGTGAAAGGCTGTCAGGTAATCTTTTAGGCCTCCTTCATAATCGTTTCCACTCAAAAGGCCAAGTAATTCCATCGGATCAATATCTTTCTTTTCCTTTATTTGCTGTTGTATATGCGAAAGGGTTTTTTCATCAAGGTCAGTCGCGGTAATTTCATCTTCGACTGTTGAAAGCCTGGTAATACTTTCCGTTATAAGCTCTGGGTGCGGATTAATGTTGTTATTGGTTCTGAATGTATCAATAGAGCCTTCCAGTTCTTTTATCCTGCTATACGCAATATCTAATTGATCATCTATAAAACTCAAAACACTTTCAGCACTTTCGCTACGTTTCTTAACGTCATATTTTATATATTCCGTAGCAACTGCATTAGCAATATTTGCAGCTTTTGAATCATTCATATCGTTACATGATATCCTGATGGTCTTTGCATCAGGATTCAAAATAAATACACTTATCTGGCGTGAATATTGCTGGGCAAGTTTTGCAATATCATTTATAATAAAGAAGTGTGCATCGTTCTTTATTGAAGGTTTAAATTTTGCAATCTCTGCCGGATTTTTAATACTTATTTTCAGATTGCCCTCCGGAACTTTAAACCATTGGTTAAATGTAAATGACACTGTATTTGGTTTCCCTTGTATCAAAGCATATGTTATATCTCCCGATGTGGAGTTTATCCAGCTAATATTTATTTTTAAGCCTTTCAGGTTATGATGAGCCAATGTGTCAAATTCAACCAGGTAGTCTGACACCTGGTATTCTTCATGATTCTTAAATGTTCCTTCGGTGTAATAGGATACCGCCATTGGAAGCGAACGCAATACCTTTTCAATAAATATGCGGGAATGCATTAACTCAATGGCCTCTGCCACTTCATCAATAGGGTTCTGATAAAGCATATTAGCCTGCGGGTTTTCAAGAACCTTATTGGCTGTGTTTTGTGAATTTATCTGAATGGTACAGCTTTCCTCATATAATGGCTGTGCATAGCGCAAATAAAGAATAGCTACCGAAATACATAATAAGAAGACTGCTACTAACCATTTCCATTTCTTTTGCACAATAAGCAAAAAGAGGGAAAAATCAAATTCTTCGTTAATGGTGGAAATTTTCTTTCCACTCATTTTATGCAAATCAGACTTATTTCTGGAATCAGGATTTTGCATCTATGTACTAGAACTTAGTATTGTTTATCAAAGTTATTGTAAGTAAGAGCGTGGTAAGAAGGCTAAATGTAGGTGCCAGCCTTATAAGGGCTGCCTCTACAGGTCTGCGTTGTGGTGTTATATAAATCAGGTCATTGGCCTGTAAAACAGTATTTGCAGCCTTAACGCCTGTAATAGTTGATAAATCAATAAGATATACTTGTGGTTTATTGGGGTCTCCTCTTATTAGCTTTATTTCTTTTGCTTTACCACTTTCTGTTATACCTCCTGCCAATGCAATAGCTTCAATTAATGTGGTGGTACTATTTACAAGTGGAATAACTTTAGCAGTTCCCGGATCGCCTGGAAATACAATTACTCTACGATTTGTAACATCAACCATTACATAAGGCTTGATATAGAACTGGGTATACTTTTCTTCAAGTATAGCAACCGCCTGCTTAATGGATAGTCCAGATACTTTTACGTTTCCAATAACCGGAAAGTCAATAGTACCGTCACCTCTTACTAAATATTGAACGCCGTTATTGATATAAAGCATATTGTTAGAGGTATTCGATCCTGAATTATCGCTAATATTTGTAAAGTCAATTAACTTGAATCCGTCATTTGAAAATAACCTCATATTCACAAAGTCATATGGCGCAATTACATAATCAGGGGAAGAAGTAGAGTCAGATAACTTTGTAAACTGGTAGTCCTTAGGTGTTTTTAACATCATGCTTGGATACAGAATATCGCACCCTGTTAAAGTAAGGATGATAAATAAGTAAAATAGTTTCCGCATAAATGGAGAGGTTAATCTTAAAGAACAAAGTTACTAAAAATCAGTTTGCGCCTGCATGTTTATCTTTCAGCAGTTTAAGGTACAAATCTCCCATATTCTTTACCAGGCTTGAATAGTGAAACTTGGCCATAGCAAAATCTTTGCCTTTAAAAGATAAATTGGTACGTAGAGTATTGTCATTGCATAGCTTTAGCATGTTGTCTGCAAAACTGTTTTCATCGTTTACCGGCGAAAGAAGCGCCGTTTCATTTGGAATAACTACATTTTCAATTCCCCCGGTTTGAGTAGAAACAATTGGCCTGCTGGCCGCCTGGGCTTCTATAAGGCTTACGGGCGTGCCCTCGTTTAAAGAAGAAAGTGTAATAATATCTACTCCGGCTGTCGCAACATCGGCCTCTTTTATCCATGATGTAAATACTACCGAAGAAGATGGATCAAGATTAGGTTCAGAAGTATAAGATAGCCCAAGTTCTTTGCAATAATCCATTAACTGTTCTTTCAATTCTCCGTCACCAATTATAAAGGCTTTTACTTTGGTTTGTGTTTTGTCCTCTATCTGTTTAAATGCTCTTAAAAAGAGGTGGTGGTTTTTTACCGGAACTAGCCTGCCAATAATACCTATTGCGATCTCATTATCTGCCAGTAAATATTTTTCTCTGAATGCTTTTCTTTTGGCTTCCTGATTGGTCCAGAACCTTTCAAGGTCAAAACCTAATGGCACAATATGGAATTTGTCTGCCGGGGCAATGTGATGTATGTCTGATAATTCGTGTTTTTGCTTTTCGCTAAGTGCTACTAATGCCGTTGTCCGTGCAGCTAAGTAACGTTCAATGCTTTTATAAACTGCCGTTTGTACACCTCCGAAATAAGAATGAAACACATGGCCATGAAATGTATGAACCGTGATAGGTACTTTGCAGGAGAAAGCAGCTAACCGGCCCAATGTTCCTGACTTAGCCGCATGAGTATGTACAATATGTGGTTTGAAATCTTTAATGATTTTCTTAAGTTTTTTGTATGCTGCTATATCGTTCATTGGGTTAATGGAACGCCTCATTTCCTCAACAATAACAGGTGTTATACCATTTTCTTTCAAAATAAAATCAGAACTAGCTTCCGATTCTTCTTTCATTCCTCCCACCAGTAATGTTTCAAATTCAGGGGAAAGGTAACGGGTAAGGTAGGTTACATTATAAGTGGGCCCACCCAGGTTAAAGCGGTTAATTATACGGACTATGCGATATGGTTCCTTAGGCATTTTCTATATTCTTTTTATACCAGTGTTGGAAAACTATTAAGCCCCAAACCCTTGCTGCAGAATCTTGCGGATTGGAGGAAAAGAGTTGTTGCTTCAATGCTTTAATATGATCAGGGTTAAAAATACCCTGTTCTTTAACAGATGAATCGCTTAACCATTTATTTTCAATAGAATCACGCAGGTCAGTTCGGAACCATTTTAATAAAGGTACCTCAAAGCCATGTTTTTTGCGGGTAAGCACTTCCTCTGGGAGCATAGGTGCAACTGCTTCACGCAATATTTTTTTCTGGCTATGGGCTGTAATTTTGTATTCAGTTGGCAATGAAAAAAGGAAGTTTACGAGTCTGTAATCGAGCAATGGTACACGTACTTCGAGGCTATTAGCCATGCTCATGGAATCGGTTTTTACTAGCATATCATTTTGTAATACCAGCTTGACATCAGTATATAATAATGAGTTAAAATCAGTTGAAATACTTTTAAGTAATTCTTGTTTTCTGGAATTATCTAAAGCAGAGTTAGCCGTAATAAGCAATTCTATTGCCTGTGTAGAACTGGCTATAGATGCCCATTTCCAGTAGCGTTCAGAGGGATTCATTTTCGCGCCTTCTGCAAAGCGTTTGCCTTGTCTTGCTATGTTTCCTAATTTACTGTTTCTCGATTGTGGCATCATATTGAAAAACGGGGAAGCCATTGCGACCACAGGTTTCAGGTAACCAGAATGCTGCAATTTATATTCAGCGCGGTGCTTATTATAACCTGCCATAAGCTCATCACCGCCATCACCCGAAAGAGCCACGGTGACATGCTCCCTAGTCTTCCTGGATAGGATATGCATGGGTATAGCAGATGAGTCACCAAAGGGTTCGTCAATAGCATCGAGCACTTTAAAGAGTTCCTCGTACAAATCATTCTTACCAAGCATAAATGAATGATGCTGGGTATTCAATTTTTTGCTCACCATCTCCGCATAGCGACTCTCGTCGAACATAGGCTCATCTTTATAGCCAATGGAGAAAGTCATTAAGCCTGGTTTGTGCTTGGCTGCTATAGCTGTAATAGCAGATGAATCGAGTCCACCACTTAAGAATGTACCTAACGGTACATCAGAAATAAGTCGTTTCTGCACTGCATCATCTAACAGACTCAGATAGGTCTTCTTGGCCTCTTCATAGGAAGCGGTTGATGGCTGAGTTGCAGGGTAGGGTTCTTCACAAAAAGGTTTGAAAGAAATGGGCTCACCCTCTTTAATTTTAGCATAATGCCCAACAGGGAATTTCTTTACACTCTCAAGAATGGTGTTAGGTGCAGGAATATAATTCAGTTCAAGGTATTGAAACAAGGAAGTATTGTCGATTGCCTTACTGATAGGGTATTTCAACATACCTTTCATTTCCGATGAGAAGATAAATTTATTTGGGTCGGAAGAGTAGAAGAGGGGCTTTATTCCAAAACGATCACGCGCAATAAATAATGAATTTTCTTGGGTATCGTATATCGCAAAAGCAAAGAATCCATTTATATTTTCAAGGAATGATTCTCCTTGTGAAATATATAGCTGCAGTAATACCTCGGTATCGCTTTCAGTGCGAAATGAAATGCCTTTCCTTAATAAAGCCTCCTTATGTTCTTTATAATTGAAAAACTCACCATTATAGATTATTGCGTAACGTTTATCAGCACTAAAGAAGGGTTGGTTAGAACTGGGATTAGTATCTATTATGGATAGGCGAACATGGCCTAAAGAAACTGTCGGATCTGAAAAAATACCATTTGAATCGGGCCCGCGATGGTGCAGGCAGGCAACGGCATTTTTAACTGCCTCGCTATAATTCCCTGATGTTTTGTTATGAGTGAATATACCTGTTATGCCGCACACAAGTTATTCTGCAATATTGGTTCACTTCAAAAATACTCATTAATACAGACATTAGCCCTATAATCATACATTTGCGAGAAATATTCCGGTTATGATAAAAGCGAATGACCCTACCTTACAATCATGGATAGAGGTTCCTGAGAACTCTGATTTCCCTATACAGAACTTGCCATTTGGTATGACCAAGTTTGGGGCCGCATCTATTATAGGTAACACAGTAATTAATCTTGCAGTATTACAAAAACTGGGCTATTTCTTGAATATAGACATGCCTAAAGGGATATTTGAAAAGGAATACCTTAACGATTTTATGGCTTTGGGTAAACCTGTTTGCAGAGAAGTGAGGGAGAGGCTTTCGGAAATCTTCAGAAAAGACAACCCTGAATTGAGAGGTAATGCCGAAGATAGAAAGAAATGTCTGTTTAAAATAGAAACGGTGCAAATGCTAATGCCTGTGCATATTGGTGATTATACCGATTTTTATTCCAGTAAAGAGCATGCTACCAATGTGGGCACTATGTTCCGCGACCCTAAGAATGCACTGCTGCCAAACTGGTTGCATTTGCCTGTGGCGTATCATGGCAGAGCATCTTCAGTAATTGTATCGGGGCAAAATTTTCATCGCCCTAAGGGACAAATGGTACCACCAAATTCGGAAACACCGGTATTCGGGCCATCGAAGGCATTGGATATTGAATTGGAAATGGCATTTATTATTGGAAAGCCAACTAAACTTGGAGCATCAGTTAGCACTAAAGATGCTGAAGAGTATATTTTTGGAATGGTACTGTTCAATGATTGGTCAGCCCGTGATATACAACGTTGGGAATATGTTCCACTGGGTCCATTCCTTGCCAAGAATTTTGCATCAACCATATCACCATGGATAGTTACACTTGATGCGCTGGAGCCATTCAGGGTAAAATCGCCTGAACAAAACCCAGAAGTTTTACCATACTTACAAAGGGCTAAAGAAGATACAGCTATCGATATTAATCTTGAAGTTTACCTGCAACCGGAGAAAGTGGATGCATTGAAAATTTGCGCATCGAACTTTAAATATATGTATTGGAGCATTGACCAGCAATTGGCTCACCATACCGTAAATGGTTGCAATATTAATGTGGGTGATATGATGGCCTCGGGCACTATAAGCGGCCCAACACCCGATTCGTTCGGTTCGCTATTAGAAATAACCTGGGGTGGCGCTAACCCCATTAAATTTCCTGACGGAACAGAGCGCAAATATTTACAAGATGGAGATACCGTTGTAATTAAAGGTTACGCCCAAAAGGGAAAAGTACGTATAGGTTTTGGAGAGGCTAAGGGTAAGGTGTTACCGGCTTTGTAATAAAGACTCTCGGCTTTTTAGTCTGATTGCGATTGTAATAAGCTGTTTAGCAGATAGTATGCTTATGGGGCGTATACGGAGCTAGAAATATATTAATTTTGGTAGAATAGATTTTAGTCAATTCAGTAATAACCCCAAGCTGGTCGACGAATGGTTTTTTCAAGAGTTAAAACGTCCATTTATATTCTTATTGGTGTAATTTTAATATTACTGATAGCGACCATGTTATTTTCAGTAATAACAATTCAGCGGTTAAAGAGCAATCTTGCTTTACAGGTTCATACCACTACTGTACTAATTACCCTGGAAGAAAATATTATTACATTACTTAACGCTGAAACAGGCGAACGTGGTTTTGTTGTTACCAACGATACTAACTTTTTAGAGCCTTACAAAATGGCATCAAAAAATATTGGTGCGAATACAAAGCAGATACGAACGCTTACTATGGATAATCCGGTTCAGCAAAGGAACATGGATACGCTCGAGAATTTAATCGACTTGGAATTAACTTGTTTGAAATCAATCATTTCATTGAATAGGGAGGGTAACGGAAAACTAACAATTCAGGTTTTAGCTACCTCAAGGGAAGGAAAGCTATTGATGGATAGGATAAGGGAAGTTATCAAGTCCATGCGAGCGGAAGAAACCGAGCTAAACGAAAAAAGAAGGGTAGAAACGAATAATAGTATTGAAGAAGCGCAGGCAGTTTTTATAGTGGAAGGCTTCCTTGCCGTATTAATAACTTTATTTTTAGCATACATTACCATTAACGAACTTAATGCCAGGGAAAAGACAGAAAAGGAACTGGCTGTTTCGGGTGAAAGGTTTTTTAAGATTTTCACAGAGAACCCTGTTTCAATGACCCTTTCGGAGGTGGGAACGAGTAAAATAGTTTTTGCCAATAAGTTATTTTATAAAACCTTTGGTTATAGCCAGGAAGAGGTTATTGGCAGTTCTTCAGAGGAGTTAAAACTGATATCGCCGGAAGAAGAGGCCAGGCTATTTCCAATTTTACTTACCCTGCTTAATGAGACACGTTCTATTGAGGAATTGCAGGCATTACCACCCGAGGAAGGTGCAAAATTACTTGTGAAGTTAAAAGAAGCAATGGGTACTACGGGTTTGGAGGTATTGTATTCACGGAAAAATGGAGAAAAATTCTACGCTATAGTTTCTTACGACTTAATTGAGATAGATGGCAAAAATTACAATGTAACATCATACCAGGATATTAGTGAACAAAAAAATAATGAGAATAAGATTATTGCTTATTCCACTGAATTGGAAAGGAAAAACAGGGAAATAGAGCAGTTCGCTTATGTGGCTTCACACGATCTACAAGAGCCCCTAAGGACTATCTCTAACTTTTCAAAACTATTAACTGAAAAGTTAAATACCAATCCTGATAACGAAGAAAGGGAATACATAAGCTATATAAACGGTGGGGCACAGCGAATGTCTCAACTTATCTTCGATCTGCTTGAATATTCCAGAATAGGAAAAGACACAAGTAAAATACCTATTGATTGTAATATGCTGGTAAGCGAAGTATTAGCTGATATGGCGGCAAGCATAAAGGAAAGCGGCGCGGAGATTAAGGTTAATAAACTGCCTACAGTTAAGGGTTTTATCTATCTGAGGTCGCTTTTTCAAAATTTAATCAGTAATGCCATTAAGTTCCGGCAGGCAGGAATACCCCCAATAATAACTATTTCAGCAACAGACAAGGGGAAGGAATTCCTTTTTTCAATAAAAGACAATGGCCCCGGTATTGAAAAAGTATATCATGAGAAGATATTTCTGATCTTTCAACGCTTACATACACGTGCGGAATATGAGGGTACGGGTATTGGGCTTTCGCAATGCAAAAAAATAGTTGAACTTCACGGAGGAAAAATATGGGTTGAATCGGAACTTGGTAAAGGAAGTATATTTAATTTTACAATTCCAAAAAACTAAAGCAAACAGAGTATGAAAAGAAAGCTAGACTGCATTTTATTGGTGGATGACAATACACACGATAATATCTTTCATCAGATCATTATTAAGAAAATGAATATTACCAACCGTATTGATATAGTTTTAAACGGGTTGGAGGCACTAGCTTATCTTAAAAGAGAAAACCATGTTCCGCCTGAATTAATTTTCCTTGATATTAATATGCCAAAAATGAACGGATGGGAGTTTTTGGAGCAATATAAACACCTTGATGCCAAACAAAAGGCCAGAGTTGTGATTATGATATTAACTACTTCTGCTAATCCTGATGATATACAAAAGGCTAAGGAAATAAAAGAAGTAACAGGTTTTGAGACAAAGCCACTAACTGAAGAAATGTTAAGGGGAATTTTGAATGAACATTTTCAGGATTATTTATAGGAGGCCCCAATTTATAATTGTACCCCAATTAACAACACATCATCTGTTTGTTCTAATTCGCCCTTCCATTTTTCAAAAGTAGAGATTATGTGTTCCTGCTGAGTTTGCATATCCAGTTGCCCAATCTTGCAAAGCAGTTGTTTCATTTGTTTGTACATGAATTTTTTACCTTTCTCGCCTCCAAACTGGTCAGCATAACCATCGCTGAACATATATAGCGTGTCTCCGGTGTAAAGTTTGCGGGTATGGGTAGTAAAAGGTGTGTACTTCTCATATTTGCCCACAGGTTGCTTGTCACCGTCAATTTCAAAAAATTCGCCATTACGGAAATATAGCAGTGAGCTATTGGCGCCGCTCCATTCTATTATCTGGGTACGTTTGTTTATGGTACATAAGGACATATCCATGCCATCGCTCATATTAATATCAGAATTGGCGAATAATTCTATTATCATTTCCCTTACTTTATCAAGTATTCTGCCCGGGTCCATTATGCCAAATTCAAGAACAGCTCTTTTTAAAAAGCAATTACAAACCATGGTCATCATAGCACCGGGTACACCGTGGCCCGTGCAATCAACTGCAGCTAAATATATTATATCGCCTACTTGCTCCTGCCAGAAGAAATCGCCTGAAACTATTTCCTTCGGTGCATGATAAACAAATGAATCGGAGAAGGTGTTTTTTAAATGCTTTTTAGATGGGATCATTGCATCCTGTAGAAACTTAGCATAATTCAGACTGTCGTTTTTATCTTTTATAACTTCCTCAAGCTTGGTTATGTAGTTATTCTGTATTGTATTAACATCCTTATGCCTTGTAAAATCTCTGGCAATGGAATACACAGGTTTTTCTTTGTTCAAAGGGGTTTCCGAATGCACTTGTTCTGAATAGCGGAAAGCCATGCTGCTGTGATTCGGAGATGTGTGGTTTGTCAGGTTAGTATTCATTATGTTGTTTGTTTCAGGTTTTCTTATTCTTAATTATGAAACAAAACTAGTACCTGTAAAACCGTTTTAGATGGGCTATGTAGCGAAATGGGGGGATAACTGTAATGAAACGGGCAAAATGAGCAATGAAACTTTGGAGATATAAAGTGGAAT
>DATHOD010000116.1:0-16438 GCA_035485295.1 Bacteroidia bacterium | reverse complement strand
GATATTATCTCCACTTCTTTTCCAATATATTTTATCGACTTATCAAGCAATTCTTTAGCTTTTTCCAGGTTCATAATTTAGGGCGTGATCAGGGGGGTTATGGACAGGGCTAGATGGATTCGTGAAGTTCCCATTTATGGTTCTTCTGAATCTTGTTTTTATTTTCAGCCTCTTGGTACAAGCTGGCAGTGTTTAATGCTTCTTTGTTACTACGTTCTTTGCTCTGCATAGCCATTCTTTGCTTTTCCCATCTCCTTATCCTTGCTTTCCTGCTATTTTTAGTAGAGGCTATATAAGCGTAAACCACTATTAAGGCGAATGTTGCTATTATTATTATGGAGTTTATCATGTGCTGCGTATTTGTCATTTGTCAACTCTTTTTGACAATGCAAATCTCACCCATGCATATTACCCCAAGGTAAATTAGTCGTGAAAAATGGGTTAAATATCGTGCCTACTTGCCCTTTTTGTACTTGGAATATAAACCTCTTACAATGCCGTCAGATAGCCCTATTTCAGGTACTATAATGTTCTGGATCTTAGCATTTTTCATAATAGTAAGAAGAATTTTTGCCGCAGGAACTATTACATCGGCACGATCAGGATTCAGCCCTAAAACCTTTACCCTATCGTTTGGCGAATATGATTCTATCATAGCTGCCAGTGTTTTTAGCTTTTTGTAGGGTAGGGGCCTGTTCCCTTTTTTATCGGACATTTTATACAGCTTGTTGATATTGCCACCTGAACCAATTGCCGTAACCAGGGTTTTGTTTGCCGTAGTATCTCGTACCCATTGCTTAAATGCAAGCCACGATTCTTTATCTACTTTGTTATAAAGCAAGAGTATAGTCCCTATGTTGAATGACCTTGATGCTACAGATTTGCCTTTGTGAATGAGAGTCAGTTCAGTGCTTCCACCGCCAATATCAATATACAGGTACGATGAGTTTTTGTCCAGGTGTTCTTCAGCATGGTTGGCGTAAATAATACTTGCTTCGGTTTTTCCGGCAATTATTTCAACATTTATTCCTGCTTCCCTGCGTATCCTTCTTAAAATGTCTTCTCGGTTTTCGGCAGCACGCAAGGCAGCTGTAGCGCATGCTTTGTAATCAATAACATCGTGTACGCTTATCAGGTGTTTAAAGGCTTTCATGGTAGTAACAAGCCTGTTTACTTTTTGCTGTGTAATACGTTTCCGCACAAAAGCATCTTCACCCAACCTGAGTGGTATGCGTATAAGTTCCGATTTTTTAAAAGATGCCTTTCCCTTGTCCACCAGTACGTTGCAAAATAGCAGCCGAACCGCATTTGAGCCAATGTCTATGGAGGCGAATTTCACAGTCTCAGGTATTCTGGCGTTTCTTCAGGTAATTATATATTTCGTCCTGGGCTCGTACTTTTTTCTCCCCGGGTTGGGCAAATTTATACATATTACTTTGCTCTCCATCCAGTAATCGTGCTTTTGTATTATCACTTAACTGAATGTTAATAATATTTTTTATGTCCTGCCTGATTTTAGTATCGTAAATAGGTACTGCAATTTCATTCCGAAGGTCAAAGCTGCGATACATCCAGTCAGCCGATGATATGTACATTTTTTCTTCTCCGCCATTGCAGAACATAAGTACACGGGCATGTTCTAAATATTTATCTACTATGCTAATGGCTTCAATATTCTCGCTCAGGCCTTTTACGCCTGTAACCACAGAACAACTGCCTCGCACAATAAGTTTTATTTTTACTCCTGCTTCACTTGCTTTATAAAGTTTCTCTACCACTTCCTGGTCAACCAGTGAATTAAGCTTTAAGGTAATGTATGCTTCTTTACCTGCCTTTGCGTTCTTAGCTTCCCTGCCTATATATTTTATAAGCTTCTGGCGCATGGTAAATGGGGAAACAAGCAAGTGCTTGTAGGTGCCAACGTGGAAGTTATTGTGGTAGAAGTGGAATACTTTTTCTACTTCATCAGTTAGCTTTTTATCGGAAGTGAGTAAGCTATGATCACAATAAATAGTTGCTGTATCTTCATTAAAGTTACCAGTGCTTATGTGTGCATAATCCACAGCTTTATCGCCTTCATGTCGTGTAATGAGCAATAATTTTGAATGCACTTTCAATCCCGCTATTCCGTATATAACCTCGCAACCTTCTTCTTTTAACTGGTTGGCCCAGTATATGTTGGTTTCTTCATCAAAGCGTGCCTGCAATTCAACTACAACAGTTACCGTTTTGCCATTCTTAATTGCATTCAGCAAAGCAGCACAAACGTTTGATTTTTCTGCAACACGGTAGAGTGTGATCTTTATAGAAGTAACCTTAGGGTCAATACTTGCTTCGCGTAATAAATCAATTATATGGTTAAATGAATGATAAGGATAGCTAAGCATTACATCCTTTTTGCGAATAACGCTGAATATGCTTTTGCTGTTTTGCAGATCGGGGTGAAGGATAGGAGCAGGGTTATGATAAAGCAGATCGCTATGCCCTACGCTAGGGAATTTTATAAAGTCTCTGAAGTTGTGGTATCTGCCGCCGGGTATAAGTGAAAGTGACTTTTTTGCTTTTATCTTTTTAATAATGAATTGCAATAAGTCTTTAGGAATAGTGCCATCGTATACCATACGCACCGGGTCGCCTACTTTACGTTGCTTTACACTTTTCTGAATTTTCTCTACAATACCTTTCGAGAAATCCTGGTCAATGTCTAATTCCGCATCGCGGGTGAGTTTAATAACATATGCTTCAGCAATATCAATTTCAAAAACAGAGAAAACTTCTTTCAGGCAAAAACGGATAATGTCGTCAAGCAGTATGATGTACCTGTTCTCCGATTTTACTTTTTTTGGCAATACTATAAAGCGTGGAAGAAGATGCGTAGGAATCTGTATAAGCGCATAATTAATACCCTTAGCACCCTTGCCTTTTTTGGTGAGTTTTACCGCAAAGTAAATTGCCTTATCGTTCAGGTAAGGGAATTTCGGTGCTGCGTCTATCATTACCGGAGCAAGCGTAGGCAATACCTTATCGCGGAAATATTTGGTTACAAAAGTGGCCTGGTCAGCAGAAAGTTTTTTCTCATCTATTATGAAAATTTTTTGTGCTGCCAGTTCTTTTACCAGTGTAGCATATACCATTTCCACCTGCTTTTGCTGGGCAACTACGGTCTCATGTATTTGCTTTAAAAGCTTTTTAGGGTTTTCACCCATTACCTCTTTAGCATTCTTTTTAACTTCCAGCAATCGCTTTAGCGTTGCTACACGTACACGGAAGAACTCATCGAGGTTATTTGAAAAAATACCAAGAAACTTAATACGCTCAATAAGCGGTACTGTTTTATCGGTTGCTTCCTGGAAAACACGTTCGTTGAACGATAGCCAACTTATATCACGTGGTATATAGGTCTGTTTCATAATTGCGTATCAAAGATAAAATTATTGCTGTAAATACAGGTAAAATGCCTCATTTACCCGACTCAATAAATAGAGATTTGCCTTGTTTGCTGCCCAAATCCTTCCATTTATCAATTGGGAACTCAATACAGGCAGCCGAGGCAGTAGTTAATTTCAAGAGCAGCTTTTTAGTGAGCATATTATAAAGCTCGGTAATACCAGGGTCATGACCTACCAGCATGATAGACGAATTTTTGTCATCCTGTTTACGAAGCATATCAAGCATATCAATGGCGCGCTTTTCATATACTTCCTTGCTCAATTCTATACTGGTTATTGGGTATTTAAGGTCTAAGGCAAATAGCACCGCTGTGTTCAATGCCCTAAAAGCATAGCTGGATATTATTTTGTCAATTTTTATCTTTTTGGCTTTAAGTATTTTAGCAACTATATGCGCCCTTTCCACGCCTGCCTCGGTAAGCTGGCGTTCCCAATCATGCACATTATCTTCCCATGAAGCCTTGGCATGACGTACTAAATAGAGTGTTTTCATACTTCTCAAAAGTACAAAAATGACCTTGCCGCTAATGTTAAACTAATGTTAAGTTTTGGGCCCTCATCCTTACCTTCTCCCAAAGGAGAAGGAATAGCTCTCCCTCTCCAAAGGGAGAGGGCTGGGGTGAGGGCGTTACTCAATCACCAATTTCCCACTTCCTACAAGCTCGCCTTTTTCAGTTCAATTACTGTTTCAAGCTATATAATTAGTATCGAATGTTTTTGAATAAAAGAGGTAGTTGAAAACTTGGCTTCATTTTTGAAAATGAATGAAATGGCTGAAGTAACTTTGTATTTATCCCCCTGTACTTAATGAGTGAGTAAAAACTATGAATACTAAATCATGTACAAAAATGATATTGAACCGATTGATTAGCAATGCGATTACCTTAAAAATGCAACACAAAACATCGTTCTGTGTCAAAAAGCCTGCCCGCTTCTTCAAATATTTATCGGAACATTCAGGCGGGCATTTTGGTTCGCCCTCTCCCTTCCTCACACGCGCGGGAGAGGCGTTACTTTCCGGATGTATTGCCTTTTGCCTCCCGCATTGGGGAGAAACAGAGGGATAGTGTGAGGGGAATAAAAAAATGTATAGTACGACATGATACACCTATATTCCGACATGTTTATTCAATTAAAAATTAATAATTACGAATTAGTAATTAATAATCTTTGCGGACTTTGTGTGGCTGTTTACTTTGCGTTCTTTGCGGTAAAAACAACAAAATGTCATGAAAATCTATTTTAAATTACAACTTGCAGTAAATCATATAATTATCAATTTTAATTTCCTAAAAAGTGCAAAAAAGTGCAAGAAAATGCAAAATTTGGAAGAGATGCTTCTCCCGAGTGCTCGGGATCAGCATGACAAAAAATCTTTGCGTACTTTGCGCCTTTGCGAGAAATACTTCGACAAGCTCAATGTGTCAAAAAAGACTTATTCCTTAGCCTATACTCCTCTTAACTTATTAAAGGATAACCTTTTTCTATATTTGTCATCCAAAATAACCGGTATATGGAAAAACTCATAGAATGCGTACCCAATTTTAGCGAAGGCAGAGATGCGTCAATTATTCGCCAGATAGCTGACCAGATAGAAAGTGTGGATGGTGTTAAATTGCTGGATGTTGATTCAGGCAAGGCAACCAATCGTACTGTTATGACCATAGTGGGTAATCCGCAGGCAGTGGTTGATGCTGTGTTCCTGGGTATTAAAAAAGCAGCCGAATTGATAGATATGACCAAGCACAAAGGCGAACACCCGCGCATGGGTGCAACTGATGTGTGCCCTCTTATACCTCTTTCAAATATTACAGTGGAAGAAACCATAAAGTATGCTAACCAATTAGCATCAAGGGTAGGTAAGGAGCTTAGTATTCCTGTTTACCTATATGAACTTGCACAACCTGATGAGAAAAGAAACAACCTTTCTGTTATTCGTGAAGGAGAATATGAAGGTCTTTCAAAAAAGATAAAGAAGGCCGAATGGAAGCCTGATTTTGGCCCCGCTGAATTTAATGTGCGTTCCGGCGGAACGGTAATTGGTGTGCGTGATTTTTTGGTAGCGTATAACGTAAACCTAAATACAACATCAGTCCGCAGGGCAAACTCTATCGCATTTGATATTAGAGAAAGAGGCCGCGAAATAGTGGATGAAAAAGGAAATAAGAAGCAAGTACCGGGTTCATTAAAAGCTGTTAAGGCAATAGGATGGTATATTGAAGAATATGGCCAGGCTCAGGTTTCTATAAACCTTACCAATATAAATATTACTCCTGTTCATATAGCATTTGAAGAAGCAGATAAAAAAGCAACGGAACGGGGTATGCGGGTAACAGGCTCAGAGCTTGTTGGCCTAATACCCCTGCATGCTATGCTCGAGGCAGGTAAATACTTTTTAAAGAAACAGAAACGTTCGGTTGGTGTATCGGAAAAAGAACTGATACATATTGCTATAAAATCGTTGGGTTTAGACGAACTAAGCGAGTTTGACCCAGAAAAGAAAATTATAGAATACAAAATGCGCAAGGCTTCTGATAGCGCATTGCAAAGTTTGTCAATTGCTGATTTTGCTGATAAAACAGCATCAGAATCACCTGCGCCAGGTGGTGGGTCAATATCAGCTTATCTGGGTTCATTAGGTGCTGCTTTAGGTGCTATGGTTGCAAACCTATCGGCTGCTAAGAAGGGTTGGGAAGATCGTTACGAAGAATTCTCTGATTGGGCCGTTAAAGGACAGGACCTTAAACAGCGCTTGTTGAAATTGGTTGACGAAGATACCAATGCCTTTAATCAAATAATGGCTGCATTCGGACTTCCTAAAAATACCGAAGGTGATAAACAAGCGAGGAAAGATGCTATACAGGCTGCTACACGCAATGCCATTGAAATTCCATTTACCGTTATGCAAAAGGCGCTTGAATCAATGCAGCTTATAAAAGCAATGGCAGAAAAGGGCAATCCGAATTCTGTTAGCGATGCAGGTGTAGGCGCACTTTGTGCACGATCGGCTGTTATGGGAGCGCACTTAAATGTTAAAATTAATGCAACCGGTGTTGAAGATAAAGCGTGGATTGAGAAGCTTATGGCTGAAGCTGGTAAGATTGAGAAGCAGGCTATTAAGCTAGAAGCCGAGATACTGGAGCACGTGAATAAGGTAATTACAAAGGGTTAAAAAAGGTCAAGACAAGAAAAATAAGGCTGTCCCATGCTATTTTCAATAAATTTGCGCTTCTTTCGTTATTCCAATAAACATTTGATGAAGCGCATTACAGTATATTCTATTCTTTTTCTATTAGCCATAAGTGCTAAGGCCCAAACACCGCAGGTGCTTGATAAGGTTGTTGCGGTAGTTGGCAGCAAAATAGTGCTGCAGTCGGATGTTGACCAGCAATATGCAGAGTATGTAGCCGAAAATCCGGGTACTACCGATACTAAATGCCGTGTAGTGGAGGATCTTATGTACCAGAAGCTTTTGCTTCTTGAAGCTGAAAAGGATTCTACATTGGTTGTTAGTGATGCCCAGGTTGAGCAAGAGCTTGATAAAAGAATGACCCACTTTATTGACCAGTTTGGTTCAAAGGAAAAATTTGAAAGTTTTTATGGAAAGACAGTTCAACAGTCAAAAGATGAATTACGCGGCGATGTGAAAGATCTGTTGCTGGCCCAGCAAATGAGGGGTAAAGTAACCGAAGGACTTACGGTGAGCCCCGAAGATGTGAGGAAGTATTTTGAATCGATACCTGCAGATAGCGTGCCTTTTATTAATGCCCAGGTTGAAATAGCCCAGATTGTAAGGATGCCTGTACTTAATGATCAGGAAAAGCAAGTAGCTAAAGCAAAGGCAGAAGAATTGCGCCAGAGGGTATTGAAAGGTGAAAGCATGTCTACCCTCGCTATACTTTATTCTGAAGATCCGGGATCGGCTAAAAACCAGGGCGAGTATAAGAATATGA
Organism: Bacteroidia bacterium; assembly: GCA_035485295.1. Taxonomy (GTDB): domain Bacteria; phylum Bacteroidota; class Bacteroidia; order JABEUT01; family JABEUT01; genus JABEUT01. The sequence continues at coordinate 9,036 of DATHOD010000116.1, read as the reverse complement.
GAAGGGGAGAGTTTCTTCCTGAATTTGAAAAGATAGCATTTGGGCTTAGTGAAGGCGAAACCTCACAGGTGTTTGAAACGGAATATGGTTTTCACTTTATTCAATTAATACATAGGCATGGCGATTATTTAGATATAAAGCACATACTTATAATTCCTAAAGTTTCTCCTGAAGATCTTGCTAAATCTAAACAGGAACTGGATAGTATTTATGGCCTTATTAAAAAGGATTCCGTTAGCTTTTCACAAGCTGCTGCAATGTTTTCAGATGATAAAGAAACAAAGTATAATGGAGGCACAATTATTAATCCGCAAACCGGCCTTAGCCGATGGGATATGGAACAACTCGGACAGTTTGACCCTACGGTTTCATTTACCATCAACAATATGAAAGTGGGTGATATTTCAAATCCTGAATTCTACAATACACACGATGCAAAGCAGGCGTATCGTATTATTTTGCTGAAAAATACAACCAAGCCGCATAAAGCAAATTTGAAAGATGACTACCAGCAGATACAGTCTGCCGCTTTGGTAAAAAAACAAATAAAGACCATAAATAACTGGATAACCCGAAAGATAAAAGAAGGAGTATATATAAAGATTGATCCTATCTACACCAATTGTCACTTTCAAAACAACTGGATATCATCGTAGCATGGATATTAAAGGACAGTATAAGTTCTATAAGTTTGGCGAACTGGCATATAAAAAGGCGTATAGCTTATACCAACCTATTTACTTTTACTGGAAGGGCCGTAAGGATAAAGAAAAGATAGATTTTCTAAGAGAGTATATTAAGCCCGGTATGACAGTGATTGATATAGGAGCCAATATCGGTTTCTATTCAGCGCTCTTTGCAAAAATGGTTGGCGAAAAAGGACGGGTTTATTCCTTTGAGCCAGACCCAGTTAATTTTAGCCACCTGGTTTCAAACACCAAAAAATTCAAAAACGCAACTGTAAATAATGCAGCAGTTTCGGATAAGTCGGGCACCATTAAGCTTTACCGCTACAACTTAAATGTTGAGTTTAAGACGTATGACGTAAATGGTGAGAGTACCGATTTTACGGAAATAAAGTGCGTTTCGCTGGATGATTATTTTAAAAATGGTGAAACCGCAGACGTAGTTAAAACTGATACCGAGGGCTACGATTACTTTGTGATTAATGGAATGAAGGAGTTAATAAGGAGGTCGAAGAATTTGGTTTTAATTACAGAGTTTTGGCCGTATATGCTAAACAAGTCAGGAATAACGCCCGGCCAGTTCATTACGCAGTTAAAAGAAATGGGGTTTACTACCATTAAATTTACCGATGCAAACGCCGAGGAACTTTATGATAAGATGGTAAACGAGCGTTTCTTTTATACAGATATTATTGCAATTAAGTCTTCGCCTGCCATAGGTTAGTATCATGATAAAGAAAATTGCCGGCACTCCTCTTTATATTATTGTGCTTGTTAATTTAATCCTCAAGCTTTCCTTGTTTTGCTATCTCTCCCCTTGGAATAAAACAGTAGAGGAAACTAAAATAGTAGTGAGCGATTCTAAGGGATATGAACATGTAGCAGAGAATTTGTTGCACTACGGAAGCTATGCTGCAGCAAAGGATACAATCGATATCAATAAATTTTCAGAGTACAGGGCAACCGGTTATTTAATGGCATATCCAGATGGCTGGATGATGCCTGTATACCCTACATTACTTGCAGGCGTATATTCTATTGTAGGTATAAAACCATTCGTTGCTATTCTGGTGCAAATTCTTCTTAGCCTGTTTTCTGTGGTATCAGTTTATCGCATATGCACGCTGTTTTTTGAAAATACGAATGTTGCGGCTATTGCTTCTTTTCTTTTTGCAATCGACATACATTCAATATATTCGGCAAATGAATTGCTGACTGATACCCTATTTGTATTGCTATTCCTTTCAGCAATCTATTATTTTCTAAAGGGAATGAAATCCGAGAAACTAACAACCATTGCTATTGGCGCAATATTCATGGGTTTGGCATGTTTAACAAGGCTATTGGTGCTTATATATCCTTCCATACTTATTGTAATATTATTTCTTTTCTTAAAGAAGGAATGGAAATGGAAGTTGAAAGCTGTTGTTATATACATATTGATATTTGCAAGTATGAACGGGATATGGTCCTTGCGTAATCACAACTTCTATAACCACTGGCAGCTTACTTCTCATGGTGGGTGGACTTTGTTAATATTTAATACTAGTATGGCAAAGGAAAAAATAACTCACGATAATCTTGATTCTATTCGGGTCGATTTTCAGCGTCAGGCAGACTCAATGGGTTTTAGAAAAACGAAAGACATTTTTAACCAATCTGAAATATACCGTCAAGTTGCCATGAAGTATATTATGCAGCATAAAGGAATGTATTTACTTACCAGTATTGAAGGATGCATGAATATGTTCTTGTCTCTTGGTAATATGGGTATGGCTAAAACATTGGGCTGGACCGATGCGGCACCCAAAGGTAATCTGGCTGAAATATCGTCTCAACGTATAGCACAAAATTTCAGTTCCAATATTCGTGAGACTTTATTAGGAATATTAATAATGCTTGTAATAGCCGTTCAATACATAGGGGCTATTTACGGCATTGTAAAACTGAAGGCCTCAGGCAACTATATGCTGTTATGGTTCGGGTTCTTAACGGTAGCCTACTTTGCTGCAGTTACTGGAATATTAGGTAGTTACAGGTTTAAACTTCCACTGGTTCCGCTAATTTGTATTATTGCCGGATATGGTTATTTTTGTCTTATGCAAAAGAAAACCAACCACTTAGCATGAAGCTGACTTTAGTCTTTATTCCATTTTTGCTGTTGTACAATTTTGTTTCTGCACAAAACAATGAGCCTGTGCCACATAGTACCTTAATTTCATTCATGGATACCCTGCAAACTAAGGATACTATGAAAGTTAATAATCTTTCCAGTTCCAATGGGCTTGCTGATGTGTTCGAAGATACTATACGCTTATTCCATGATACATTGTTGACTGCTGATGATAAAAGGTTTATAAGGAAGCAACTTGCATTTTATAGAACTAAGGAATGGGCAGATAGTGACCGAATTGCGGGTGTAAGCATAATTCCACAAGGGGTTATTAATTCGTATGCCATTAATGGTGAGGTGGGGTGGAAGAAGTTCATTAAGAAATATGGCAAAGGATATAAGGTGGTTTCGTTTCCTTTGTTTACAGCTAACATGAGTGCTGCGGTCGTAGCTATTACTTATCACATTGGCCGATATACGGAAGGTAGTCTGCACCTGTATAAAAAGGTGAAAGGCATTTGGAAGGATGCCAAAGTCTATTCCGTTTGGAAGGGCTGAGAAGTCAACCAATAATTTCCTTCATTCTTATATCCCATTTTAAACTATTCCTGTACATTTGGTTCTATGTTCAAAAGGTGCATAATTCTTATTGCTTTACTACAACTAATATATGGCTCGTCTGTTATGGCAGGCAATGGAGCAAAGCCTTTTCGTATTGATAGCATTCCCAATGAAGTAAGTCTTTATCCTGTATGGAAATTCCATATTGGTGATAATGCACAATGGGCAGCACCTTCGTATGATGACAACTCCTGGGATACTATCTATTCCGATATGCAGAAGGAAGCTGATCAAAAGAAGTTTACCGGCAGTGGTTGGTTTCGTTTGCATTTGAAAGTAGCGCCTTCGCTTTTCTATCGCAAGTTTGTGTTCAGCATGGAACAGGCCGGAGCATCGGAAGTGTACTTTAATGGCAAGCGTATCTTTCAGTTTGGAACAGTATCAGGCACGGGGCATGAAGTGGCTTTCAGTCCAAGAACAAGCACGTACTTTATTGAATTTGGTGGTGATAGTAATCAAGTGATCGTTGTGCGCTATTCTGCATGGAAAGCCATCTTGAAGAACTATTTTAAGCCCGGTTTTACTATTACTCTTGAAGATACTAATGTGGCTATGGCTACACTTAAGAGTAAGGAAACCACACTTATGTGGAGCTATTTGTTCTTTGCCATGTTCTTCACTTTCGGTGCATTTCACTTTCTGCTTTTCTTATTCCACCGTAAAATACGTTCCAATTTATACTATAGTATGATGGCTTTCATCCTTTCGGTATTCTGGCTATATCCTGTAATTATTGCTAAATCAAGTAATCCCTTCATTACTGATATCCTCAATGGTGCAATGATGTATATGTACCCCGCATTCTTCTTCTTCATTGTAATATTAATGTATACTATATTCCAATTGAAGTTCGGCCGCTTTTTCTGGATAATACTAGGCTTTACTGTAGCTTCCGAAATTGGTGTTGCATTAGATATTCCATACTTCGGGTTTATAATGCTGGCATCTATTATTCTATCTTCCATTGAAAGTATTCGAATAGCCATCAAATCGGTTAAGCAGAAGAAACCGGGTGCATGGATAATTGCTACGGGCTTTATGATATTCGTGGTATCGATAGTAGTGGTAGTAATTGTAGGCGTTGTTGTTGCTATGACAACTCATCGATCCAACTTCGACAGCAGTGGTAGTAATTTGGTACTTCTTCTCATATTCGGTTGGGCTCTCAGTATCCCTACCTCAATGTCTATTTACCTGGCCAGCGATTTTGCCCGAACCAGTAAAAGCCTTGCGCTGCAATTGGTACACGTAAAGCAATTGGCTGAGCAGAACATTGAGAAGGAACGCGAGAAGCAACAGATTATAGAAGGGCAAAAGGAAGTGCTGGTGGTAAAAGTGAAAGAGGCCACCGCACAAATATCCCTTCAGAAAGATGAACTGGAAGAGAAGAACAAGGAGATAACAGATAGTATCAATTATGCCCGAAGAATCCAGACTTCTATTTTGCCTGATGATGAGCAGATGAAAGATGCACTGGGCGATTACCTTTTGGTGTATAAACCTAAAGATGTTGTCTCTGGTGACTTTTACTGGTGCCATACCATTGGCGATAAAACCATTTTTGCAGTTGCCGATTGTACCGGCCATGGTGTTCCGGGTGCATTTATGAGTATGATAGGCAATAGTATTTTGAATGCGGTTGTACTAGGCAAGCAGATAACCGAAGCCAATACTATACTCGATGAAATGCGGAGTTTGCTCATTACTACTTTGCAGCAATCTACACAGCATGTTACAACCCGCGATGGTATGGACATTGCTTTGTGTGTATGGAACCGCAAAGACAATACCCTTCAATTTGCAGGGGCTAATAACTCGCTTTATTTGGTGAGTAAGAACATTGCCAAGAACGTGAAGGAAAGCGGAAGAGTGCGATTGAGCGATGAGCACTTGCTTGAGATATTACCGGATAAACAACCCATCGGTTACCAGGAAGACAAAATGGATAACCCCTTTACCAAGAACATTATTGAGCTGCATAAAGGTGATTGTATCTTCATATCATCTGATGGATATACTGACCAGTTTGGAGGTGAGAAGAACAAGAAGTTTACCTCTAAGCGCTTCCGTCAATTGCTTGCCAGTATGGTAGATATGCCTGTACATACTCAAAAGCAAATGCTCGACCAAACCATTGAACAGTGGCGCCGACTGGAATCCCAAACCGACGACATCTGCGTTGTTGGTATAAGGGTGTAGGGTAGCATGATTTAAATCATCCCCATTCCCTTTCTCATTCTATAGTTTTGTTATCAATCATGTTTGTACCAAAACTATTCGTCACTCTTAAAGGCTATACACGCCAGCAGTTCATTGCTGATCTTGTTGCAGGAATTGTGGTAGGTATTGTTGCACTTCCACTTGCTATTGCCTTTGCTATTGCTTCTGGTGTGTCGCCTGAGAAGGGATTATACACAGCTATTATCGCGGGCTTCATTATTTCAGCTTTGGGTGGAAGCCGTGTGCAGATAGGCGGCCCTACAGGTGCATTTATTGTTATTGTGTATGGCATAGTGCAGAAGTATGGTGTCGACGGGCTAACTATTGCTACTGTTATGGCAGGTGTAATGCTAATACTCATGGGCATTTCAAGGCTGGGCTCTGTTATCAAGTTTATACCTTATCCTCTTATTGTTGGCTTTACCAGCGGCATTGCGCTTATCATATTCTCATCTCAGATCAAAGATTTCCTCGGTATTAAAATGGGTGCTGTTCCTGCTGACTTCACCGACAAGTGGGTTGAGTATTTCCGCCACATGGATTTTATCAGCTGGCCCGCTGCTGCAATATCAGTAGGCACTATTGCGGTTACACTTTGGTTCTCGAAGATAACCCACCGAATACCCGGTTCCCTTGTTGCCATTATTCTTGCCACGGTTGCAGTCAGTATTTTTAAGCTGCCTGTTGAGACTATTGGTTCACGTTTCGGTTCTATACCATCCAGTTTACCTGCACCACATTTAGCTATGATAGACTGGCACACTGTGCAACATCTTTTCGCTCCTGCCTTTACCATTGCTATGCTTGGTGCAATCGAATCACTGCTTTCGGCTGTGGTAGCTGATGGTATGATAGGTGGTAACCACAAAAGCAATATGGAACTTGTGGCGCAAGGTGTAGCCAATATTGTTGCTCCTATATTTGGCGGAATACCTGCCACTGGTGCTATTGCTCGTACTGCAACCAATGTTAAGAATGGCGGCCGTACACCCGTTGCGGGAATGATTCACGCACTCACACTGTTGCTTATTATGGTGCTGGTGGGTAAGTGGGCAACGCTAATTCCGCTATCATGCTTGACGGGTATATTGGTTGTAGTGGCTTATAACATGAGCGAGTGGCGCTCCTTTGTGTCTATTCTCAAAACATCTCGCAGCGATGCTGCTGTGCTATTGTCTACATTCCTGCTCACTGTGCTTGTCGACCTTACCCTGGCAATTGAGGTGGGTATGGTGGCTGCTGCTTTCCTCTTTATGCGCCATATGATGCAGATAACCAATGTCACTCACCTCGACGATTCAGATACCGACCCTGATGATCCTAAGGCTATCAGTAAATACAAGGTGCCTAAAGGCATTGAGGTATTTGAAATTAACGGGCCATTCTTTTTTGGAGCGGCATATAAATTCAAAGACTCTATTCGCTTTATTGAGAACTCACCCAAGGTGCTTATCATTCGTATGCGCCATGTGCCTGTTATCGATTCTACCGGACTACACACCCTCGAGCTTGTATTCGATGAAGCCAGAAGGGTAGGGACAAGGTTTGTGATATCGGGAATACAACCAGGTGTGTTCAAAGAGTTAGAAAAATCGCACCTGATTGATAAAGTCGGCCCTGAGAATATCTGTACCAATATCGATGAGGCACTTATTCGCGCTGAAGATTTATTGGCGCATCCGCCATTGTAAATATCGAATACTGAACACCCAATATTGAACGCCGAAGTATCCCCTCCTGCGGAGGGGTTAGGGTCGGTATTGCAATTACTCTACAACCACTTTATTAACAGTCTTGTATTCAGCATTACGCAGCTGCAAAAAGTAAGTACCTTTTTCAAGATTACCTGCATTAACAAGTAAAGAACTTTTTCCCGCGGTTATATTCATTTGCTCAGTATATACTACTCTTCCAGTAATATCCGTTAAACTCACTTCTACGTTTTTCACTCCGTTTGGTGCGTCAACAGAAATTGTAAACTCCCCATTGCTTGGGTTTGGGAACACATTTACATTGGCAATAGGGTTCGCATATTCCTGAACTGCGGTAACGTTTATAGAATCAATATCAGCTTGATTGCGGGGCTCGATCCAATTAGCATATTCAAAATGTATAACACCTGTAATGTTGTATTTTTTCCCGTTGGTATATTTCTGGGTCACCATAATTATATTGTCTACTGTATCCTCACTTGGCTTCCCCTTTGTGGTAGTAGAATCGTAAAAAGCATACCATGCCTGCGCAGTATTGTAATGTAAGCAGGTAATATCTTTTGCTCTTATTAGCATAGCCTGGTATTTTCTTCTTTGTATTGAATCGAATGATACATCAGTTGCGGGTGTGCGTGCCTGGTTGCCTGAGCTTATTATATTAAAACTGGTAATGGTTTGCAGTTCGGTTTCATTATAATATTCAATCACAGAGCCGGTAAGTGCAATACTATCGCCCACACTTGGTGAGTGGCTGCCATCGTATACAAATAGGGCTGCCCATGCATGTGCATAACTGGTTTGTATATAATAACCTGAGCCATATACAGCGGTTACAATTCCCCCTGTGTTTACAGTTTTGCCATTATAAGCTGAGTTAGGAATAGCCCCAACACTATCAACCGTGCTGTATTGAATATTGTATAAAGTAACATTGGTAGTTTGTGCCGTTGCGCCAAATGCTAAAGTAAGTGCAAGTACTAGGGTAGGTAGTTTTATTTTCATAGGGATTTTTTAGAGAAAATAAAAGTATGTGATTTTGCAAAGACCAATGTTAATGGAACATTAACGTATAGGTTCCTCTCTTTCAAAATGCAACAGAAATAGACACAGATTGATGTTTTGTGTTGCATTTTTCGGGTAATCACATTGCAATTCAGTTAGTTCATTGCAATTTTTGATGCAGTATCTATTCCTTCTCCTATGGGAGAAGGTCAGGATGAGGGCGGTATCTTATCCCCCTTTGGAGGGGGCAGGGTGAGGAATGTCCCCGTCATTGCGAATGGAATGAAGCAATCTCAGTATTTGTTTTAAAACTGAGACTGCCACGCCTCAATAAATTGAGCCTCGCAGTGACGATAACAACATTGTGAGTTAACCCCTCACGCAAAATCCCCTCCAGCGGAGGGGTTAGGGGTGGGTATCAGTTTGGCTTTTTCATGTCGGAATATAGGTGTATCGTGTTGTACTATACATTTTTTTTTCTTCCTACAAATACTTTGTGAGCTTTGCGTGTATTGTCATGTTGAGCATGCTTGCCCCGAGACCTCGTGGGTCGAAACATCTCAGTGACCTTTGTGGTTTCTGTCTTCTTACCACAAAGTACACAAAGCAAACAGCCTCACAAAGAACACAAAGTATATTGGTACGTCATTGCGAACGTAGTGAAGCAATCTCAGTATTCGTT
>DATHOD010000115.1:0-5356 GCA_035485295.1 Bacteroidia bacterium | reverse complement strand
AGCCTTTAGTGGAGATGGCGGAGTTTCAACTGCAGCAAAAGTAAATCAGCCTTCTGGCGTAACTATAGATGCATCAGGCAATGTTTATATTTCTGACCAATCAAATGCCAGAATACGAAAAATTGATGCATCTACTCAAGTAATTACTACAACCGCAGGTAATGGATTTGGTTCATATGGAATTGGGTTTTACGGAGATGGCAAAATAGCCACTTTAGCTGAATTAGCTGAACCAGAAGATGTTGCTATAGATACGGTAAACACTTATATTGTTGATCTTAATAACCAAAGAATACGAAAGGTAAATAATGCCTCAGGCATTATAAATACAGTGTGTGGAAATGGTAGTTATGGCTATAATGGAGATGGCATTTCGGCCGCATCTGCTGAATTATATGACCCAACCGGAATCGCAGTAGATGATTCGGGTAATATTTACATTGCAGACCAGGGTAATCAAAGAGTAAGAAAAATTTATGCTTCAACGGGCATAATAGCAACTATCGCTGGTAATGGAACCCAAGGTTACACTGGAGACGGAGGGGCTGCTAACTCAGCAGAGTTATATAACCCCACAGGAGTTGCGGTTGATGGTTCAAGAAATGTATATATAGCTGATGCAACTAATAACGTTGTTAGAAAGGTTAGTGCCTCCACCGGAGAAATATCAACTATAGCAGGTACCGGAGCAAAGGGATTTACCGGAGATGGAGGCCATGCTGATTCGGCCGAGTTTTATGATCCTTCTAAATTATTTTTAGATGCATCAGGCAATTTATTTATTGTAGATGCAGGTAATAACCGGATAAGGGAAGTAATTACTTCAACTGGTATTGTACATACTGTTGCAGGTAGTGGCAGCCCATCTTATTCAGGTGATGGTGGGCTAGCAATTAATGCAGGAATGTCGCCCGCAGCTGTATCAATAGATATGTCAGGTAACTTATATATTGTAGACAGAGGCAGCAATACAATAAGAAAAGTTAGCAGCATAACCCATATAATTACTACCATAGCAGGCACCACATCAGCAGGTTACAATGGAGACAGTATTTTAGCAACAACAGCTGAATTACGTGCCCCTAACGGCATTGCATTAGACCCTATGAGAAATATTTATATTTCTGATGGTGACAATAATAGAGTAAGAAAAATTGATGTATTTGATATGATATCTCAACCTGCGTCAACCTATGTATGCTTAATGGGTGATACTTCCTTTACTGTGAAGGCTTCGGGTTCGGGTAACACTTACCAGTGGCAGGTGAATACGGGTTCAGGCTTTAGCAATGTAGTTAATAGTGGCTTATATTCAGGAGCTACTTTGGCAACGTTGCATATAACAGGAGCCTCACTAGGTATGAATGGATATACTTATCGATGTTTATTATCAGGTACCTTTTCAAGAACAATGATCTCTGATACGGTAATTTTAAATATTGCAAACCCTACGGTTACAATTACATTATCATCAAAAAGCGATACATTATGTAATGGCAGTGCAATAACACTCAGTGGTAATGGTGCAGTGTCATATAGCTGGAATAATGGAATAACGAATGCAATTCCTTTTAATCCATCCGCATCTGGCAAATATGTAATTACAGGTACCGATACTCATGGGTGCAAGAATAAAGATTCATTAAATATTGTAGTGAATCCAACCCCCATAGTTACTATAAGTGGGTTAGGTAAAATTTGCCATGGCAGTGACATTCTAACGGCGATAGCTTCAGGAGCATCTCCGTTCAAATACCTTTGGAATACATCTGGCACGAATGATACCATAATGGTAAATAAAGGCAATACATATAGCGTAACTGTTACAGATGCAAATGGCTGTAAATCGGATAGCAGTTTTGTAGTTATAAGTGACTCTGTAGCCGGGGTAAGTATATGTATGGTAAGCGTTGACAGCACCTCTACCAAGAACCTTATAATCTGGGATAAGCCGGCAAAGGGAGCCATTGATAGTTTTAGAATTTACAGAGAAATTGCCTCTACTTTCAAGCATATTGCAAGCTTACCTTACAATGCAATGAGTATTTATACAGACACGACAAACGGAATTAACCCAAATACTACATCTTACCAGTATAAGCTATCAGTTATTGATACATGTGGTAATGAAAGTGTTTTGAGCCCTTTTCATAAAACAATCCACGTTTCTATTGGCCCTGCATCACCATGCGGATACAACTTAAACTGGAACGATTATATTGAATTCCCTATCACTCAATATCGTATCTTGAGAGATAGCGCCAATACCGGATGGAAAGTAAAAGATTCAGTAAGTTTTGGTAATACTTCCTGGACAGATGCTACCTGCTACCCTACCGGCGATATTATTTCCTACCAGGTAGAAGCTATAAATCCAACAGCATGTAACCCTACTGTCAATGGCCCTATTGATATAATGTCAACTCATAGTAATCAGCAAGGGAATGCAGTAACAGGCATTAATGTGATGAATGCAAACAATAATGAGATATCAGTATTCCCTAATCCGGTTAACCAGATTCTCAATATTAAGTTTAGCACTACTCAGTCCATTGAAGCTGCTATATCTATAACCGATGTTACCGGCAGAATTATTATGGAATCAGAAAATGAAATTACCCCTAATACTATACTTCCAATAAACACAACTGATTTGCAGGCAGGTATTTATTTTGTAAGAATCATTTCTAAAACATCAGTGCAAGTTGTTAAGTTTATAAAAGAGTAAAGTGCAATATGCAACTAATAAAAAAGCCGCTTTTAAGCGGCTTTTTATTATACAGAAATACTTAATTATTGTTTCTTCTTCCTCTCTGCAAGCGTCTTTGCTATTTCATTAAGGAAGTTCTTTGAATCAACCTCATTTGAACCACGATGGCATGTGTAGCATATTACTGCATGAATAGTATCAGGCTTAGTTGAGCTAGTCCAGTTGAAATAATTCGCGTTAATATCAGCAGTCATTTTCATCATGTGGCGGGCTGCTTTCTTTTCATCCTTAGCATCGCTTGCAAAGTCCAAATGCCTATTAGTTGTATCGGCATTGCGAGCATGGCAAAAACCGCACTTTACTCCCAATGAAACAGAGTACTCCTTCATTATGGAATCAAGTTTCTTTTCAGTAATATCTTTTGGCAACACTTGTAGGTTCTTAAAACCTTCGTCTGGTGTGGGCCTATACATTGTTGCAGCAATACCTACATACATTACTCCAATAAGTCCTATAATTACTCTCCACTTTTTCATACTATTCGATTATTTGTTATTCTCTTACAAAAATAACTTTAGTTTTCATATAGCAAGTTAAGCCCAGTATATTAGCACTTAAATACCTATACATATGGAATTAATTACCTGGAATGATTTTGAAAAAGTAGAATTACGAATTGGTACTATTTTAGAAGTACATGATTTCCCAAAAGCCCGCAAGCCTGCCTTTAAACTGAAGATTGACTTTGGTGAGTTCGGTATTAAATGGAGCAGTGCGCAAATAACCAAACATTATACCAAAGAAGGCTTGGTTGGCAGGCAGGTTATTGCAGTGATTAACTTCTCTGAAAAACAGATAGCTGATTTCATGTCACAATGCCTGGTAACGGGCTTTGCCGATACCAATGGAGATATAGTACTTGCCTCGGTAGACAAACCATTGCCTAACGGAGCCAAACTCTGTTAATGTCTACTCCCCTACTTTAACCCTTACACCTTCCGAATGGCTATTGAACTCAGGCGCATACATACATTGTATGATAGTGATGCCATTCGAGAATTTCCCGTTGTGTGTTACAAACATAGAATACTCGAATACATAAGCGCCCTTGTGAATATGGTCGAAGAAGAAGTTAGTAGCCGCATCTCTCGTGCTTTGGTAATATCCTAAGCCATCCTGGTACTTGTATTGCGATATCACATCAATTGGCTCCATACATGAAGCACGCATGTCTTTCATCTGCACATAATCCATATCGCGGTCAACACGAATTTCAATACGCACTTTTATTTTATCTCCGGGGTGAAGAAGCGTTTTATCAGTTACAGGTTCCATAACCTTACCTGATGCAGTTGTTCTTTCTACAAACAACTTCTTCACAATATTCAATGGCGTTTTATGTGGAGTTATCTTATCAAGCTGTTCAAAATATTGCCAGTACACTGCTCCATAGCTAAGTCCAGAATCGCTCTTTGAAATGGTAATATTGCCCATATTTGGGTTTATATCGCTACCACTCCATGAAGTTTTAAAATAGCCAGTACCTGCTTCTCCATGTTCAACTGAATCGCCCGAAGGGGCCAGTTTTATTTTCTTATCTCCGAGACTGATATCAATCCTTGGTTCTCTTGCCAATATATCAGAGCCCTTTAAAAGCAATGCGTAACAAGCTTCTGCTGTTGCAGTAGTGGTTCCCCAATCGGTAGTTTGTTTGCTTCTTAATAACCAAACCTTTAATGCTTCAACTGATGCTTCGTCATGGGTGACTTCATCAAATGCTTCTATCATCATAGCATGTTCTTCAGTAGGAGCTTGATACCAATAATAACCTTCCTGATCTCCTGCCCAGTACATTCCCATATCGCCTTTATTGGTAGCATTCTCTTTAATTGATGCCATTATATCAAGCGGAACCTTCTTAATTCCGAAGCGAGATAAACCAAGTGCTATCATTCCCTCCATGTATATATTCTGAGTGGTCCAGTACTTTTGTGCCTGACCCTTAAAATATTCTACCGCTTTTTGATCACCCGAACGAATGGGTATATCAAGGAAATAACTTCTCGCATACAAGTATTGAATTTCCTCGTAGCCCAAATGGTCATCGTCTTTGTGCTTGTAGTCATATTTCAATATCCACTGGTAATCGTCATTTATCCTGTCATCCAAATATTCTACTCCCTTAGTGACCATGTTCCATACCTTACTGTCATTACGCACATTCTTAATACCTAAATGGTCAAGGTGACCCATACCGGTAATAATGTATTGGGTAATATATCTGTCGTCAGGCATTCCCGGGAACCAAGGCCAGCCACCGTTAGATGCCTGCATTTTTTCGAGCTTTGTAAGTGCCTTGCTAAGTTCATTACTCATGCGGTTAAGGTCAAATAACACACCTACTCTCTTCTTTCTTTCACCTTCATCTTGCGCTTCTAATACCCATGGTGTTTCTTCCAACATAAGGGTTTTTAATTCCTGATTTTTTTCCAAATTCGACAGGTATGCATCAGGTGAACGGTTCTTCCAGCTTTCAAATACTGCCTTAACACGAGGCGAAGAATTCACAATATTAGTAGCAATGCTGTTTGAATAGAAACGCTCAAAAGTTTGTTCAGCACATTCGTATGGATACTCCATAATATA
>DATHOD010000114.1:0-3110 GCA_035485295.1 Bacteroidia bacterium | reverse complement strand
CTTTATTTTTAGCGAACCCAAAGGTAAGGAAAAAGGGGGCAGCAAAATTTGTCTAATAACTCTTAATGCTTATCTGCGCTATCTCTTCTTCCATTTTCATCATAGTATTTCCACTTCTTAACCTTTTTTCCATTGCAGTACTCACCTTTTATCCTTATGAATCCACTTGCATAGTATTCCTCCCATTTACCGGAAAGTACTATATTCTTATCATAATTAGATATACGTTTCAGGCTTCCGTTTAATCTGTATGTTGATACCCTATATCCTTTTTGCGATTTCAATTTCAATATTGCAATAGCAACTTTGGTAGTATCATCTTTATACATAATGCAATAACTTGCATAGTCAAGGTTCATTAGAACTACATTGTGTATTAAAATACTATCAGCAATGCTATCGCCTGCAGAATGATAAAAGGTCATTATATAACTTTCCTTTAACAATTTTCTTATTTGCTCCTTATTCCTCTCTGCCGGAGCAGCCGAAGGCCCAATGCCAATATCAATTTGCGAAAACACATTGCCATGGAGTGCGAACAATATAAAGAGAACAAGAATCTTCTTCATTTGACTTGATAGTAATGTAACAAAGATATTCATGTTCAAGCATTATGGTCTTATACCTTTATCGCAATAAATTATATGAATACCTGGCTAATGACTGCTAATTATAATAACCTATTTTTGCATTCATGATTTTAGTAACAGGAGGCACGGGATTTGTAGGAGCATACTTACTGGCAGAATTGGCCAAAGAAGGTAAGCCAGTAAGGGCATTAAAACGCCCTAGCAGTTCAACTAAATATACTGAAGAGTTATTCATATATAAGTTTGGCGAGAAAGGCCCTGGCCTATTTGCCACTATAGAATGGGTTTTGGGAGATATAATGGAGATATATACTCTTGATGAAGCATTACAAGGTGTAGAAGATGTTTACCATTGTGCTACTGAAGTATCGTTACGGGACGAGGCCCCTGATGAGATAATACTTACTGCAGAAAAAGGCACCGAGAATATGGTTAATGCTTCATTGGCACGAGGAGTGAGGAAATTCTGCCATGTTAGTTCGGTAGCTGCCCTTGGTGAAAATAACGTTGGAAAAGAAATAACCGAAGAAGCATTTGAAGAATTTGTTTTTGAAAACAGCCCATACGCTGTAGGGAAACACCTGGCCGAAGCACAAGTATGGCGCGCAAATGGTGAAGGATTAAACACTGTGGTTGTTTGCCCAAGCATGATAATGGGTGCATGGCCCGGCAACAAAGGCACTATGAGTATGTTTAAATTCATTGCAAAGCAATCGGGCTATTATACAACAGGTACAATGGGCTATGTAGATGTTCAGGATGTAATAATGACTATGTTGGCGCTGATGAATGGCAATCATTTTGGGGAACGATACATAATTAGCGCGGAGAATATTTCTTTCAAAGACTTATTTACTTCAATCGCGAAATCCATAGGCAAGCCCGTTCCTAAAAGGCAACTAAGCCTTATAACATTAAACATATTCCGCTTTTTTAATAACATGTTTAGCCGCACCAAAATTACAAGCACTATGGTGGATCATGGCAACGGGACTTATGTATTTGGGAACAAGAAAATAACTACCACGCTTGGATATACATTTAGGCCAATAAAAGAGAGCATAGAGGAAATGGGAAGCTTTTTTATGGATGAGAAAAGTAAAAGGCAATGAAAACGGAAAATAAAACAGATAGAATAATATTAGGTATTGACCCGGGAACAAATGTGATGGGCTATGGTATTATACAGGTTAAAGGAGCTGATGCCAAACTGGTACATATGGACATTGTGACCATGAAAAAGGAGCCAAACCATTTTATAAAACTGAAGGTTATTTTTGAAGAAACAGCACGTATCATTGAGCATTATAAGCCCGATGAAGTAGCACTTGAAGCACCATTTTATGCAAAGAACATACAGAGTATGCTGAAGCTTGGTCGTGCACAGGGAATATCTATGGCAGCTGCATTGAACCGTAACCTGCCTGTATTTGAATATTCACCCAGAAAGGTAAAACAATCTATAACCGGAAAAGGAACAGCCAGCAAAGAACAAGTGGCTATGATGCTGCAACGAATACTTGGCATTGGTGAATTGCCAACTCTATTTGATGCAACAGATGCTTTGGCTGTAGCACTATGTCATTATTTTCAGAACCGTGTAACCGGCCCGGTTGGGAAAAAGTATAGCAGTTGGGAAACTTTTGCCAGCAGCAATCCAGATAAGATAAGTGGCTTATAAGCAACTAACGATTTCCTGCTGAATCTGTTTCATTTCATCAGGTGTAAGCTTAAGCTTAGGGCGGGAAAAGTCTATATCGCTTACCTTGTTAAGCGGAATCAAATGGATATGTGCATGTGGCACTTCCAATCCAATAACAGCAACCCCTATTCGTTGGCAAGGAATAGCCTTACGAACAGCAGTACTTACCTTTTTTGAAAAAAGTTGAAGCTCGGTAAATAATGCATCATCAATATCGAAAATGTAGTCTATTTCCTTTTTAGGAATAACCAGTGTATGGCCCTTAGCAAGCGGAAACACATCGAGAAATGCAAGGCAATTGTCTGTTTCTGCAATTTTATAGCAAGGTATTTCTCCTGCTACTATCTTACTAAAGACAGAAGCCATTATACGGCAACTTCAAGAATTTCAACAGTAATTTCTCCGGCAGGAGTCTTCACCTTGGCCTTATCGCCCACCTTTTTACCCAAAATACCCTGTGCTATTGGCGATGTAACTGATATTTTACCCTCTTTAAGGTTAGCCTCACTTTCAGCCACAAGGGTATAATTCATAACAGCCCCGTTAAGGCTATTCTTGATCTTCACTTTGGAGTGTATCAGTACCTTAGATGCATCAAGTTTAGAACGGTCTATTACCTGCGCATTACTTACAAGATCCTCCATCTGGCCTATCTTAAGTTCCAGCAAGCCCTGGGCTTCTTTTGCTGCAGAATATTCGGCATTTTCAGACAGATCGCCCTTATCACGGGCTTCAGCTATCTGTTGTGATATAGAGGGGCGTTCCTTGGTTTTCAGATGGTGAAGTTCTGCCTTCAGTTTATCCAAGCCCTCTTGCGT
>DATHOD010000113.1:0-20300 GCA_035485295.1 Bacteroidia bacterium | reverse complement strand
TTCTGTTGTAGCACCATTATTCCAACTGTAAGTAAATGGTCCGGTTCCGCCATTAACGTTAATCAACGCTATAGCTGAATCGCCATTGAAACAATTTTGACTTACACTTAGGCTATCAGTAAGCAACGGAGGGTTAATTACATTTACAGTTGCAACTGCTGAACATCCATGAGCATCAGTTACTGTTAAGGTAGTTGTACCAGCAGGTAATGATGTTACATTTGAAGAGGTAGCTCCATTTGACCAGCTATATGTATAAGGAGCAGTACCACCTGTTACAACGCCATTGGCTGCACCACCGCTGCCATTATGGCAAAGTACGTGTGGATACTCCTGGCCAGATACTGATATATTATCATACCTGTCGTTACCACTTCCATTCATTGCTGAAATTCCACCAAACTCTATCCTGAACATCAGGTTCGGGTTGTTATTGGTATTAGCGTCAGCTGAAAGGTCAACGTGTACCGGATACCAGCCACTAGCACTGGTAACATTATTCATTACTGCCATAGTATCACCTGAAGGTTTTCCGCCCACAGTAAATGTATCCATAGCTGTAGTTAATGCCTTCCATGTTGTACCACCATTAGTACTGTAGCTCATTATATTTAAACTTGCTCCACTTGTGCTAGATGCAGAAAGAGCCCAGTCTAAGGTAACATTATGATAACCTGTAGATGGTATGTAGAATAAGAATTGAGCACTTGTTCCGTTTTGCCATATTTTTGGACTTACGCCGGCACTGTCAATAACCGGGTTACGTGCCCTGATAAAGTTATTGGCTTCACCAGATCCTGTTGTATCGTTTCCGGTATAAGCTGCATAAGCGTTAAGGCCTGTACCCGGGGTACCATTATCCACGCCAAAATTATTAGCAGGTTCTCCAGTGCCGACAGGCTTTGTATAAACAATATGCGGGTTAGCGCTTGGTATAGCTGAATAGTCAGCTATTAAAGGGTGTGCAGAATTGCCAAGACTATCGCCAGCAGGGCTAGTATTAAAATCCCAATAGTGTATTAATACTTGGGGACCTGTTGTCTCAATTGTATCTTTTAATAAAGAAGGTTGAGTGATAGTAATATCAGCTTCCGTTTTACATCCATTGTTTTCCGTTACTGTCAATTTGTATGTACCTGCTGAAAGGCCGCTTATAGAAGTAGTAGTAGCGCCTGTATTCCAGCTATAGGTATATGGAGTAACTCCGCCAGAAACTGATCCGCTTGCACTACCATTAGTGCCTCCATTGCAACTTACATTGGTGCTTGAAGGAGTAATTACAGCGCCTGATGTGGTAACTGTTGCTGTAGCATTTATTGTACAGCCATTAGCATCGGTTACAGTAACTGTGTAAGGCCCTGTTCCCAAATTGGTAGCAGTGCTTGCAGTTTGAACCGGAGAAGTGGTCCACGTATAAGTGTAGCCCGGCGTACCGCCTGAAGGGGTAACTGTAGCTGTACCACCAACTGAACATGATACCTGAGTGGTTGTGGTTGTGGCAGAAAGTGCAGTTGGTTGAGTTAATGTCTGAACCGCTGCAACATTACCGCAACCATATTTGTCGGTTACTGTACAAGTATATGTACCTGCAGTAAGGTTATTTAATGTGTTTGAACTTGCAGAGGTAGATATAGTTGTAGTTGTTGATCCGTTTGACCATGTATAAGTATAAGGCTTCGTACCGCCAATAGCGCCTACTACTATACTGCCACTATTGCCTCCATTACATAATACATTAGAGAAAGAAGATACAGTGCCACCTACTGGTGAAGGCTGGCTTATTGTTACAACTGCTGAAGCTGAGTTAAAATCATTATCGGTAACTGTAATTGTGTATGTTCCTGCATATAATCCACTAGCTGAATCAGTAACTAAGCTTGTTGCGTTACCGCCATTTACTTCGAGTGCATTACTTGACCATGACCAGGTATAAGGAGGAAGACCACCTAATGCTTTTGCAGTTGCAGTACCATTACTGTCGCCATAGCATGGGGTAATATTGGTAAGGCCTACAATTGAAACATTAAGTTGATTTGAATTGGTATCACCTATAATAGTAAAGTTATCGAATCTGTTATTGCCACCTTGAACTGCGGTAACATAACCACCTGGACCATTAACTAATTGGTGGCCTGTGTTATGCCACCTTATAACAAAATTAGGGTTATTATTTGTAAGTGTGTCTGTACCAAAACCAATATGAACAGGATACCACTTACTTGCCGCAGTGGTAGGGTTTATCATTTGCATCGTATCAGGGTGCATTCTGCCACCTGTATTAAAAGTATCCATTCCGGCAACCAGTGGTTTCCAAGTAGAACCTCCATCTGTACTATATTGGAAAATAGAATAAAGTGCACCACTTGCACTTGATGCAGAAACTGCATAATCAAAATTAACATTCTTATAGCCTAATGTAGAAGCATAAATATAAAAGTATGCTGCACCGTTCTTAAACGGATGGCCATTTGCGCTATCAGCGCCTGTTAAATCTACAGGGTTACGTGTTCTAATAAAGCAATTTGTTCCAGAACTGTCTGATGTTTTAAAATAAGGATAATAGTATGAACTATAATCATAGAAATAAGCACCGGGGGTGCCATTATCTATAATACTATCCTTTCCACCCACACTATCATTTCCGGCAACGCTGGTATTTTTTGCCAGTTTAATGGGAGTTATACCCAAAGGCCTGGTGTAAACTACTTTTCCCGGAGTTGCCTCAGTAGAGTAATTAGCAATAAGAGGGTGTGCAGAATTACCTAAGGTATCCGCTTTAGTACCATTTTTTGCACCACCACCACCTGATGGTAAAGTCTGGTTAAAATCCCAGAAGTGAATTAGTCTTTGTTTCTGAGCGCTGCTTTCTTTACCTAGAAAGAGCAGACAGAGAAACAAACAAGTGACGAAAAATTTGAGTGTTGTTTTCATTGCATTTAATTATTGATTAGAAATTGGTTTGCATTTTTTGATGCTGCAAGATTAGACCTATAGTCTCAACTTATTGTCTCTTTGAGATTAACTAATTATTAATTTGATAGTGAGGTATAATACGCAGAAAATGAGGGCGATAATCTTTTTATATCGTGTTGAAATATTGCGTTAAATCCTCTCTGCAATTGAGATTAGCGGCGACTCCTATTTTTCATAATCGCGAGAAATTATACGAATAGAATAGGTTTTCTGATATAAACAATTTTGCAAAATTTTGTTAACAGACTATTAACGGATTAATTTTCAGCATATTAACTTAATGGTATTTCAGTTTGTAATATCAATTTATAATTCATAAAGGCTATTATTCTTTTTTTAGGAAGTGAATAGGAAGTTTATTTTGATTCCTAGTAAATAAAAAAGGGCTGCAATTGCAGCCCTTTTTTATTTCATTGTTAGAGTTTTTTAATTCTTAACTATTTTCATAATGTAGTTCTGACCTGTAGCTACTTCTTTAATATTCACTAGATACACACCCGAGGTCAAGCCTGAAATATTTAAGGAGATTTGTTTCTTATCCTCAATTACAGATGACATTGATTGCCCAAGAACATTATAAATAGTGACTTCTTTACTACCATTATAAGTTCCGTTAATGGTAAGCATACTATTTGCAGGGTTAGGATAAATATTGTATCCGGCTGCTTGTGCAGGTAATTCGTTAATAGCATTAGGAATTCCAGACCATACTGCAATATTATCATACCTGTCATTGTGCTTTAAGCCTGTTGCATAAGCTCCGCCAATCATCCATCTGAGAATAAAATTAGGATTATTATTTACAGAAGCATCGCTTGCAAAATTTATTTGAACAGGATACCAAACGCCTGTCGCGATAGTAGTAGAATTAATCATTACTAATGTATCAGGGGTACGTACGCCACTTAAATTGAAAGTGTCCATAGCCTGGGTAAGTTTCTTCCAGGTTGTTCCGCCATCGGTGCTATAAGAAAGGAAATTATAATTTGCACTGGTAGTACCTGAAACAGCAATTGAATATTCCAAATAAATATTGCTATAACCCGTAGTAGGAATATGAAGGTAAAATTCGGCGCTGTCGGAAGGGTTACGTGCTCTTATATATCCATTTCCCAACGCGCTGTTGCTATCACTTTTTGTAAAATAGCTATAGTTGCTGCTACTATAATCATAATAATATGATCCACCGGCACCTTCATCACATATACTATCAAGCCCGTTTGAGCCATAAATTTTGGTAGGGCGGTAATAAACTATATGTCCCGGTGTAAGTCCGCCTACAGTGTAATCTGCGGTTAATGGCCATGTGTTATTTGTAGAATCAAAAGCAAGGGTGTTGGCATAACTTGTTACAGTTCCAACGCTATCACCGCTAACAAGGGTAACAGGACGGATATTATTAAAATCCCAGTATTGAAGAAGTACAGGTACTTGTGCATGGATTTTTGATATGCAAAAAAGTAGAGCAATTGCACATAATAAAGAACGAGTAGTTTTTGTTTTCATAGTTTAATTTTTGTTATTAGGGTGTCATTTAACGGGTGCAAGAATATTCCATTCTCTTTATCCTTATGTTAGCTTAATGTTAAGGAATTGGAAAGACATCACATAACAGGTACAGCTATTTTTCTGTACCTGTTATGGATGATTCTTTATTTTGTCTTTAATATTCTTTGTTGCATTACAGTAATGCCATTTTCGGAAATGATCCTTACCAGGTAAACTCCATTTGCCATACCGGTAATATCCAGAGGCATTGTTTCAGCATTTACCGAAATTGTTTTAATAAGCGAACCGATATCATTATATAGTTCTAATGTTGAACCTTTAACCAGGCCGCTTATTGCAAACTCACCGTTATTCGGGTTAGGATAAATTGTTATTTTATTTCCTGCAACAGTTATCGGATTAATTCCCGTAGCACAAACACTAACCATGGTAGTAAGTTGTACGGTACAAGTATTATTATCAGTTATGGTAACTGTATAAGTGCCGGGAGCAAGTGCTGTACCGGTTGCACCGGTTCCACCTGAAGGTGACCAGGAGTAAGTATATGGTGATGTTCCACCTTTTACGCCTACTGTGGCACTACCTGATGCTGAATCAGATGGAGAGCACTGTGTAGATACAATACTATCTCTAATGGCAGTGGGTTGTGTTATGGTTATAGACTGGGCAGTTCCCGTACAACCGTTATTATCACTAATGCTTACACTATATGTACCAGCACTAAGACCTGAAGCAGAGCTTGTAGTACTAATATTAGGCGTCCATACGTATGTATAAGGAGTTGTTCCACCTGCAACACCTATAGAAACTGCTCCGTTGCTTCCGCCATTACAACTTACTTCAGCTATAGATGCAGCAATTGTACTGTCTCTTAGCATAGCAGGTTGTGTTATAGTAATAAACTGGGCTGTTCCTGAACAACCATTAGCATCTGTTACAATTATACCATATGTTCCTGCACTAAGCCCTGTGGCGGATACGCTGGTGCTGACATTTGGTGACCATGCGTATGAATAGCCAGGTGTGCCATCTTTAACGCCAACAGTTACTGCCCCATTGTTTCCCCCATTGCAACTTACCTCAACTATTGAAGCAGTTATCAGGCTATCCCTGAGCTTTGAAGGTTGTGTCAATGAAACTTTAGCACTGTCTAAACAACCATTGTTGTCTGTTATAATTACACTGTAACTGCCAACACTTAAATTAATGGCCGCAGCTATTGTTCCACCGGCAGGAGACCAAGCATATGCATACGGTGAAGTTCCGCCTTTTACGCCTACTGTTGCTGCTCCTGTGTTTCCTCCGTTACAAAGCACATTTACTATTGAAGAAGCTACTATGCTGTCTCTTAATGCGCTTGCAGGCTGGGTAACAGTATAATTTGAAGATGAAGTACATCCGTTAGCATCAGTAATTGTAACACTATATGTGGCTCCGCTTAAACTGCTTTGGCTTGAAGTAGTTGCCCCGTTGCTCCATAAGTAGGTATATGTTCCAACACCTCCGGTTACAGTTACATTAACTGTTCCGTTTGTATTACCAAAACATGCAACATTCGTACCGTTTACTGTTGCATTAAGTGCAGAGGCTGGTTGAGTAATTGTTACCATTGTTGTATCAGCACAAGAATTTAGATCAGATACCATTACAGTATATGTTCCCGCTGAAACAGCATTTATAACAGATGTAGTAGCTCCATTTGACCAACTATATACATAAGGTGCAGTTCCTCCGTAAGCGAATGAAGTAGCACTACCGGTAGTATTCCCGAAGCATAGTATGTTGGTTGAATTAGCACTATCCAATAATTTGGTGGCGGGTTGTGTTATTTTTACTGTATCAAACACTGCACAACCTTGTGCATCAACTAGCTTAATTGTATATGTACCTGCACTTAAGTTGCCAATTGTATCCAGATTAGGCTCCCCTTTCCATTTGTATAAATATGGTGAGGTTCCTCCACCTGCTATTTCCCATGCCATACCACTATTGTCGCCATGACAATTTACATTCTTTGAACTTATGGCAGATGTTAGCTGGCTTGGATTAGTAATAGTAACTGAAGCACTCGCAGTACATCCGTGTGCATCGGTTACAGTACCTGTATAAGCGCCAGGAGATAAACTGCCAATAGATTGTGTTGTTGCCCCGCTTGGAGACCAGCTATATGTGTAAGGACCTGTACCACCTATAACAGTAATTGAAGCTTTAGCAGTATCTCCATTGTTACAGTTATTGGTTACAATTACAGTGTCGGTTAATGCAGGAGGATTAATAACTGTAGTAGTCGCAATTGCCGTACATCCATTAGCATCAGTTACTGTAAGAGTAGTTGTACCTGCAGCTAAATTACTAACACTTGAAGTGGTTTCTCCATCAGACCAGCTATAGGTGTAAGGAGCAGTTCCTCCGCTCACAACACCATTTGCTGCTCCGTCGCTACCATTGTGGCAGCTTACATGAGAATACTCTTCGCCTGATACTGATACATTATCATACCTATCGTTACCACTAAGGTTAAGAGCTGTTTGTCCGCCAAACTCAATTCTGAATTCAAGATTAGGATTATTATTAGTAGCTGGATCAGCTGATAAATCAACATTTACAGGTACCCAACCGCTGACATCTGTTATCGCATTTAAAACATATAATGTATCTCCTGTTTGAGTTGAAGTTGACGGATTGGTGAAGTTATCCATTGCATTGGTCAATCGTTTCCATGTAATACCACCATCGGTACTGTAACTCATAATGTTTAATGCTGCTCCGCTTGAACTGGATGCTGTTAAAGCCCATTCCAGAGTTACATTGTGGTAACCTGTTGAAGGTATATACCATATAAATTGTGCGCTTTTTCCATGCTGCCATATTTTAGGCTCTACACCTGCGCTATCAATAACAGGGTTACGCGCCCTAATAAAATAATTTGCTTTACCAGAACCTGTTGTATCGTTTCCTGTAAAACTTGCGTAAGCATATAAACCTGTTCCAGGAGTACCATTGTCAACGCCAAAATTATTAGCAGGTTCGCCGGTACCCACAGGCTTAGTATAAACAATATGTGGGTTACCGCTTGGTATAGATGTATAATTAGCTGGTAAAGGATTTACGGAGTTACCTAAACTATCACCCGAAGGGCTGGAATTAAAATCCCAATAGTGTATTAATACTGATGGCCCAACATTTTCGATAGTGTCGGTTAATAATGTAGGCTGAGTTATGTTAATGTCAATTGATGTTACACAACCAGCATTATCAGTTACAGTTACCTTATAAGTGCCTGATGTAAGACTACTTGCTGATGTTGTGGTTGATATTATTGTTGCAGTTGAAGAACTTGGAGACCAGCTATAGGTATAAGGAGATACGCCTCCTGTCACACTTACGCTTGCGCTTCCATTATTACCTCCGGAACAACTTACTTCTGAACCTATAGAAGGAGTAATAACCGCTCCACTGGTAGTAACAGTAACACTGGTGTTGTAGGTACAGCTATTAGCATCGGTTACCGTTACAGTGTACGTACCTGTTCCCAAGCCGGTTGCTGTGTCAGTAGTTGCTCCGCTTGTCCATAAGTATGTATATCCCGGTGTTCCACCGCTTACAGTTACACTTGCTGTTCCGCCAACAGTGCAAGTAACTTGTGTACTTGCAGTAGTAGATGAAAAAGCTGTTGGTTCAGTAAGGGTTTGTACTGTTGCTGTATTGGAACAGCCATATTTATCAGATACCGTACAAGTATATGTGCCCGCTGTTAGGCCACTTAATGTATTTGTAATTATAGATGAAGTTGCAGTTGTTGTTGTTGTTCCGTTCGACCATACATATGTATATGGCTTTGTACCGCCGGTAACTGCTGCTGTTATACTTCCACTGTTGCCTCCGTTACAAAGAACATTGGAGAAAGATGATATTGATGCAATAACAGGAGTAGGTTGGCTAATTGTAACCGTTGCTGTTGCTGAGTTGAAATCATTATCAGTAACTGTTACTGTATAAGTTCCTGCATACAATCCGCTTGCAGAATCCGTAACTAAACTTGCCGAGTTACCACCAAGTACTTCCAATGCATTACTTGACCATGACCAGGTGTAAGGCTGAACACCACCCAGTGCGCTAGCTGTTGCTGTACCATTACTATCTCCAAAGCATGGTGTAATATTAGTAAGGCCGGTAATTGCAACATTCAATGCACTGGAATTGGTATCACCAATTATAGTAAAGTTATCGAACCTGTTATTGCCACTTTGTACTGCAGCAACATAGCCTGAGCCATTTTTCTTTAATTGATTTCCTGTATTATGCCACCTTATAACAAAGTTTGGATTATTATTTACGAGTGTATCAAGGGCAAAACCAATATGACAAGGATACCATTTACTTGCAGCAGTAGTAGGGTTGATCATTTGCATGGTATCAGGGTGCATTCGTCCGCCTGTATTAAAAGTATCCATTCCAGCTACCAAAGGTTTCCATGTTATTCCACCATCGGTACTGTATTGGAAAATGGAATATAGAGCACAACTCGCACTAGACGCTGAAACTGCGTAATCGAAATTAACATTCTTATAGCCTACAGTGGAAGCATAAATATAAAAGTAAGCAGCCCCATTTTTAAAAGGGAATCCGTTAGCACTATCAGCACCTGTAAGATCAACAGGATTGCGTGTCCTTATAAAAAGATTTCCGGCTGCACCTACGGTATCAGCAGTTTTAAAATAAGGATAATAATATGAACTGTAATCGTAATAAAATGCACCTGGTGAACCATTATCTATAATACTGTCCTTACCTCCTATACTATCATCGCCCTTAATAGAACTTTTGGCAGCATTTGCTAAAATAATAGGTGTTATACCCAAAGGCCTAACATATAACACATGTCCTGGAGTTGCTTCGGTAGAATAGGCTGCAATAAGCGGATGTGCCGAGTTGCCAAGAGTATCTCCTGCTGTTGCACCCTTTGCACCACCTCCGCCTGCAGGGAGTGTCTGGTTAAAATCCCAGAAGTGAATTAGCCGTTGTTTTTGTGCATTACCGGTATGTGTTAAAAAAAGTAGAATGGTTAGGCAAAGTAACCATGGGGTTAATCTTGTTTTCATTTCTTAATGGTTTTAGATTTTTAAAAGCACCACAAGATTACCTACACTTCATTATACAATTATTATCTGTATGTTATCGAATAGCTAAGTGTTGGAAGGTGTATAGAGCTATCTCTTAACAAATCGTTAATCAATCAATAATATAACCGTAAAGTTTCTAATTTATGTACCTAAGGGAAAGTTCAAAAGCTCCTCTGCCTGAGGAAGCTGTATTTAATTGGGAAGTGTTAAGATCGTAACTAAAACCGATTGCATATTCTCGAAGTTTCATTTCCATCATAATTATTGCAGCATCGTTCCATCTGTAATAAGCCCCTAGTTCAAAAGCTAAACCACCTTTATTAATACCAGTGTATTTGCTTTCATCATGCAGAACGTAATAACGGATTTTTACTCCTGTATTTAATTCCTGGGAAGGTCCCTGCACATAATAAACAAACCCAGGAATTATACTTACGCAACTTTTTGGAATACCAAATTGTATATATCCGTGAGCTACATAACGCATATATAATTCAGAACCTGGAGTGCCTTGTCCGTAAAATGAAATATCGGGCTGATTAACGTGAAAAAATGCAGCTCCAAAATTTAGCTTAAACTCATTATTAGTGGTCATGCTAACCTGGCCTGAGCTATATTTATACAATAGTCCGCCACTAAAATCAATATATGAACGGGAATTTCCTACTGTTTCTTCACCTGTGGGAGCATTAGCATCATAATCTCCGTTTACATACTGTTCGCCCCACTGCAAGCTACCCATATCAATACTATGCTGTGCCCAGCCCGCTTGTATGCCTGCTGATAAAACACTTTTAGAATTCAGGAATATCCCGCTGGCCATGGTACCTGTAATTTCTGTTGTGCCAATTTTAGCATCACCCGATCGGTCACTGAAGAAAGAAAGTCCTGGGGACAGGTAACCTTTTTTCCATTTTGGAGATAGATTCTGAAATTCTAATGTGGCCCCCATTGTTGTAAATCCATTTCCGCTACCCATAACACTTGACCATTGGTTGCGATAATTTATTTCCCCCATCATGGCACCCGTAAAAGAACCACACAGTGCCGGATTTAAGTTAAGAGGAGATTCATAGAATTGTGAGAAATGCAAGTCTTGGGCTTTTGTTGCAGTAGTTACAACCAAAAAGGCAAGACTAAAAGCAGTTGCCAGCCTATATAAGTTGATGTGTTTCATGAATGTTTTTTGCATTTGTAATCGTTATCTTATAAGTGCTACGTTACCGCTCTTATGAATTTTCGTTCCATCTATAAGGGTAGCTTCAAATTCATATGCATAGGTATCTGAATTCATAGGTTGACCTTTATATGTTCCATCCCAACCGTCTTTCTGACTGGTTGACTCAAATATTTTATTTCCCCATCGGTCAAATACTATAAAGTCCATAGCCCTTATACAAAAGCCATATACCAGTAACTGGTCATTATGACCATCTCTGTTTGGTGAAAAGCCATTAGGAATAAATAAATGTCCGCAGTCATCATTTACAATTACTTCAATGGTATCTTCAGTACTGCACCCAGCTGAATTTGTTGTAATAACATAATATGTGGTTGTAGAGGTTGGACTGGCTATTGGGTCTGGACAGTCTGTGCAACTTAAATCGGTTACGGGATACCAGCTGTATATATTTCCTGATGTTTGAGGTGAAACCGAAATAGGTGTGGATTGACTAATTCTTATAGTTGTATTCGGGGAAGCAACTTCAACAGGCAAAGGATTTACTATTACCGCAGCACTATCTTTTGCAGTGCATGTGCCATTTGCTGCTGTAACTGTGTATGTAGTAGTTGAAGTAGGACTTACGACAATAGTTGGTCCGACAGACCCTGTGCTCCATGTATAAGTGCTACCTCCGGTAGCTGTTAGATTAGCCGATGCGCCAATACAAATTGATTGTGATCCATTTATTACGGGTACAGGAATATTATTTACTGTAACTACCATAGTTGTATCTTTTATGCACAAACCATTACTGGCTTGCAGTGTAAAAGTTGTAGTTGCAGCAGGATTTACGGTAATAGAAGTGGTGGTTGCTCCGGTGTTCCAGACATAGCTTATACCTCCATTGGCTGTTAATATAGTGCTGTCACCTGAGCATATTATATTGTTTCCACTAACTGAGGGTAAAGGCAGAGGATTTACAGTTATTGTGCTGCTGGTATCTTTTATACATGCTCCATTTGTCACAGTTACTGAATAAGTGGTGGTTGATATTGGTGTTACAGTAATACTGCTTGACGTAGCAGTTGCCCCGGTACTCCATAAATAGCTCGTGCCGCCTGATGCAGTAATAGTAACCGGAGATCCTGCACATATAGTTTGCGGACCGCTTATATTAACACCTGCTAAATTACTAACAGTAACTACTATGCTTGTGTCTTTGTTACATAATCCATTACTAGCAGTTACCGAATAAGTAGTTGTTGTGGCAGGGGTAACCGTTATGCTGGTTGTAGTTGCTGAAGTACTCCAGGTATAACTTATACCACCTGATGCACTTAATGTTGTACTGGCACCCTGGCATATTGAATTAGTTCCGCTTATTGTAGCAGCAGGAGTAGGATTAACTATTATAGTTACTTGTGTACTATCGGAACAACTGGCACTGGTTACTTTAACACTATATGTTGTATTTACTACTGGGCTTATAGTAAGATTAGGTGTAGTTGCTCCAGTATTCCATAAATAAGTAGTACCACCTGAAGCTGCTAATGTTGTTGAACTACCTGAGCAAACAGTATCTTTTCCGCTAATGGATGCAGTAATTTTAGCAGCGACTGTTATCGTTACGGTTGTTGAATCGATACAGCCTGAAATACTTGTGCCAACTACCGTGTACTTAGTTGTTACTGTAGGGCTGGCAATTGGGCTTGGACAATTAGTGCAGGATAGAGAATTGGATGGAGACCATGAATATGTATTTGCACCACCTGCAGTAAGTACTGTATTATCTCCAAAACACAAAGTGGGTGATGCCGGAGCAATAGTTATTGTGGGGATTGGATCTACCAATACTTTAATGTTTGCTGTGTTATCACATCCATGTATGTCTGTTCCTGTTACTGTATAGGTTTGTGTTGATGCAGGAACAAATGGAATTCCATTTGTGACTCCTCCGCTCCAGGAATATGTTAATGCTCCACTAGCATTTAGTGTTATGCTGCCACCAGCACATACCGAATCAGCACTTGCAGTTGCAGTAACAACTGGTAGGGAATTTACAGTAACTGTAATGTTAGCAGTATTCATACACCCATTAATATCTGTTCCGGTAACAGTATATGTTTGTGTTGATGCCGGAACAAATGCAACTCCGTTAGTTGCCCCACCTGTCCAGATATAAGTATTTGCTCCTCCACCTGTTAGGGTTATGCTACCTCCGCTACATACTGTATCCAAGGTTGTATTTGCAGTTACTACAGGCAATGGGTCTACAGTAACTGTAATATTAGCAGTATTAACGCAGCCATTTATATCTGTTCCCGTAACTGTATATGTCTGGGTGGTTGCAGGAACAAAAGCTACGCCATTTGTAATAACGCCACTCCATGTATATGTGCTGGCACCACCACCAGTTAGGGTTACATTGCTGCCTGCGCAGACAGGATTGGCACTTGCATTCGCAGTAACGGTAGGCAATGGATGCACAGTTACAGTAATATTTGCCGTATTTACGCAGCCATTAATATCTGTTCCCGTAACCGTATAAGTCTGGGTGGCAGCAGGAACAAAAGCAACTCCATCGGTAATACCACTACTCCAAGTATAGCTGCTGGCACCACCACCAGTTAGGGTTATATTGCTGCCTGCGCAAACAGGGTTGGCACTTGCATTTGCAGTAACAATTGGCAATGGATTCACAGTTACCGTGGTACTTGCTGTATTGATGCAGCCATTGACATCTGTTCCTGTAACTGTATATGTTTGAGTAGATGCAGGAACAAAAGCTAATCCATTAATTACTCCACCGCTCCATGTATATGTGCTGGCACCACCACCGGTAAGCTTTATACTACTTCCTTCGCAAACAGGGTTGGCACTTGCATTCGCAGTTACTGTAGGTAATGTGTTTACAGTGACGGTAATATTAGCTGTATTTACACAACCATTGATATCTGTTCCTGTAACTGTATATGTTATTGTAGCTACCGGAGTAAAAGCAACTCCGTTAGTCACTCCACCGCTCCATGTGTAACTTGCGGCACCACTACCGGTTAAGGTTACGTTACTACCTATACAAATAGGATTAGCACTTGCATTAGCAGCAACGGTTGGAAGAGGGTGAACGGTAACAGTTGTATTTGCACTACTGGAACATCCTGTGGTTGTCCCAGTTACTGTATAAGTTGTAGTAGTTCCGGGGCTGACTGTTATACTAGATGATGTAGCACCGGTACTCCATAAATAAGTTGTTGCTCCGCCGATAGTCAAAGTGCCTGAGCTTCCTGAACAGATAGCAGTAGGTGCTGCTGATATCGTTAAAGTGGGGGTAGGGTTGACTGTTAGAGTCACAGTTTGAGGTAAACTTGAACATCCGGTTGAAGTTCCTGTAACCGTATATGTTGTAGTTGTTCCCGGGCTAATTGATATACTGGATGAAGTCGCCCCTGTACTCCATAAATATGTTGCTGCTCCATTCACGGTTAATGTACTTGAGTTTCCTGAACAAATAGTTGTAGGTGTTGCCGATACTGTTACAGTTGGGGTAGTGTTGACTAGAACTGTTACGGTTTTCGGTAGACTTGAACATCCGGTTGATGTTCCTGTAACTGTATATGTTGTTGTAGTTGCAGGTGTTACGGTTATACTTGATGTAGTAGCACCCGTGCTCCATGAATATGTTGCTGCTCCATTGGCAGTTAGTATGCTTGAGTTTCCTGAACATATGTTTATAGGTGCTGCTGAAGTAGTTACAGTTGGAGTAGAATTTACCATTACAGTTACTGTTTGAGGTGTACCCGAACAGCCTGCCGATGTTCCTGTAACTGTATATGTTGTTGTTGCTGCCGGGCTTACAGTTATACTCGATGTAGTAGCTCCGGTGCTCCATAAATAAGTTGCCGAACCACTCGCAGTTAAAGTGCTTGAGTTTCCCGAGCAAATTGTTGCGGGTACTGCTGATACTGAAACTGTAGGTGTAGTATTTACTGTTACTACAACAGTTTGTGGTAAACTTGTGCAACTTGCAGTAGTGCCTGTTACTGTATATGTTGTTGTGCTGGCAGGATTTACAGTTGGGTTGACGCAGTTAGTACATGTAAGCCCACCTGTAGGGCTCCAGCTATAACTTGCTGCCCCGTTGGCTGTTAATGAAGTTCCGGTTCCACCTGAACATATTGCAGTACTTGGCGGTGTAACGCTTACAGTCGGTGTGGGGCTAACAGTTATTGCAACCGTTTGTGTTCCTGAAGTACATCCCGGAACGTTCCCTGTTACAGTATATGTAGTGCTACCTGCCGGATTAGCGTTTACAGTTGCAGTATTTGTTGAGCTTAATCCTGTACCCGGGCTCCAGGTATAACTAACAGCATTGCTCGCAGTGAGGCTTACACCTGTCCCGCCAGAACATATAGTAGAATTTGGCGGTGTTATTTTTACAACGGTTACTGGAGAAACAACCAGAGTAATACTCGCCGTATCTTTACAGCCGCTGGCATTTGTTCCTGTAACCGTATATGTTTGAGTAGCAGGAGGACTAAAAGGTACCCCATCAGTTACCCCGCCTGTCCAGGTATATGTAGTTGCACCACCACCGGTTAATGTCACGCTTCCTCCTAGGCATACCGGGTTTAAAGTTGTATTGGCCGTTACTATAGGAACCGGATTTACGGTAAGTGTTGCTGATTTGCTGGTATCGTTATTGCATGAGGGGCAAACTATGATACAACGATACTGGTATCCATTCATACCTACCGTAACATTTGTTAATTCAAGACTATCGGAAGTAGCTCCGCTGTAAACGCCACCATTAATTATATTAACAAACCCGCTTCCCGTATTTTCCTGCCACTGGAAAGTATTATTTAGCCCACCAGATTCATGGGTGACAAAATCTGTATTGGAGCCTGCACAAACTGCAGAATTTGCAGGTTGGCCCCATATAACAGGACATATGCTGTCACCTCTTATGGCAAAATTGTCGTATGCATTAAAACCAGTAGTACCAATTGCGTTTGACCCCGTCAAATAAAACCGAATAATAAAATTACCATCATTATTTACTGAACCTGCGCTACTGAAATCTATACTTACAGGATACCATGTATGGTTAACTGTTACCGAATTAAGCGCTAACAGGGTATCAGGACGTTTTACCCCTGCAATATTAAATGTATCCATTGCCTGAGTTAAATTATTCCAGGTGGTTCCTCCATTGGTGCTATAAGAAAATATATTGTACTGGGATCCTTTATTATTCGAGGCTGTTATTGCATACGAAAGTAATATGTTCATATAACCAGTAGTTGGAACATATAGATACATATATGAATTAAGGGAAGGGTTTCTTGTCCTAACACTAAGATTGCCGCTACAAGAGCAGGCCAATGCAGCTACCGAGCTATCGCTCGCTGTAAAATAAGGGTAATGAACACTACTGTAATCATAGTTAAAGGCTCCTAAAGTTACATTATCTAATACGCTATCCATTTTTGTAGCTCCTGTTTGTATTGCATGCGGACGGCTATATACTATTTTAGCGCCTGATAAAGGCAACGAAGTGTATTGTGCCGGCAAAGGGTGGGTGATATTGCCTAAGCTATCGTGATTTGCTCCAACATCACCAATACCCGAAGTGGGAACAGTATTGTTAAAATCCCAAAAATGAATAAGTTTCTTTGATTGAGCATGGCTACTTAATGAAAATAGTTCCAGCAGGACTGTAAGAAGAAATACTCTCAGTATCAGAGCTATTTTCATTTGAAAGGTATGCTTTTTTTAACCCTGCAATTTTAGTCGAATGCTTTTTCGTTAATGTTACTTAAGTGTTATATAATCTGTTTTTAGCAGTTAAAATAATTTAGTGTTAATTATGCTTGTTCACATTAATAATACATATACAATATAATCTCCCTAAAAGGTTGTAGGAATAAAGGGAATGGGCAAAAAGGCTAATATTTAGTATCCTTTAAAAAGCAATATTTTCCATTAATAAAATGCAGAAAATACCAGATGTAATTGTTAAATAATTATTAAGAAATCTGTACGTGGCTATACAGATAAGAAGTACAAACTATGTTTGCGCAACATAAATAATCTGTATGAAGCCTAAATACTTATTTATCATAATGTTGGCTATTTTTGTGAAGTTTGTTTCAGCCCAGCAGGATACCCTTAAAGTAATGGCATATAATACTCTCCATTATGGAGATGGCTGCCAGGGATCTAATTCCTTTTTGCACAGGAATTTTGAAAAGGTGATTCAATTTACCAATCCTGATATTATGGGAATGGTTAAGGTCCAGGCTATCCAGCGATCATCGGCTGATGGGTGTGGTCTTTCAAACTTAGGCTTTGCCGATTCAATACTTGTTAACGTATTTAATACAGCATATCCCGGGCAATACAATTATTGTACCTATACTAACTCTTCCTGTTCCAATGATATGGATCTTTTGTTTTATAATCAGCATAAACTGGGTTTTTGCAGCGTAACTGTATTAAGCACTTATGAAGAGGATTTTGACTTATATAAATTATATTACTTAGATCCCAACCTGGCTACAACACATGATACTACTTATATATATATAGTCCTCAATCATACCGATTCTAATGTGCTAATTGATCGTAACCAGCAAGATTCGGATGTTGTCAATTCACTTAAAGGAATTTTTTACCACTTGCCTAACCTAATAAGTATGGGAGATTTTAATGTAGCAACAAGCACCGAACTTGGATATGAATTATATACTACTACAACTGACACAAGTTTTTTATTCGATGATGCTCCATTTCATCCCGATGGTAAATTCAGCTATCCTTTAAACTGGGATAAAAATCCAACTTGCGCAGCATATCTCAATACATCTACCCGTTCATCATCAACAATACCTAACAGTTGTGGCGCGAGTGGGGGTGCGAAAGACTGGATTGAGCACATATTTTTATCAAAGTGGATAGTGGATAGTGTTGATTATGTTACTTATATTAAAAACTCATACCAGACAATAGGGAATGACGGTAAGCATTACACATTGTCTATTAATGATAGTACCGGTGGTCCGAAAAACACTTCAGCACCTTCAAGTGTAATTAATGCACTTTACAATCTCTCAGATAAGTATCCAATTATGGTTAAGTTAAGAGTTACTTATAATAACACAGGAACAGGACCGGTAAACCCCGTAATAAATGGAATTGATGAACTTGCTTCTTCTATTGAGAAGATACTTGTGAATAATCCTATACATAATAATGTTACGATACATTTTCCTGCCAACTTAATGGGACAGAAAATTGAAATGACCTGGTATGACCTTTGTGGCAGAAGGATGAGTGCTGAAGAAACTGTAATTAATACTACTACATTAAATAGAACAATAAATTTTGCTCCGGGGGTATATTTACTTCATATTCAAACTGAGGGCTTTTCTGTTACCAGGAGAATAATAGAAGAATAGATGCAGCCATTATTATTTGTTAATGAAGCCTTATTCAAAGGTTAAGTATTTCTCTGTTTTTTCGCAATCAATGTTATCTAATTGTTAACTGAATTATCTAATCGTTATATCGTCAATCGATTTAGATTACGGTTAACATATAAAAATATTTTTGCGCCGTAAAAATAATCTTATATGAAAAAAGCACCCACATCTTTGTTAAAATGTTCATTCATTTTTTTATCCTTAATTTGTTTTTCCTCAGCATTTTCGGCCACTATTAAAGGACATATTTCGGATATAAGAAGCAATGAAAAACTTATAGGAGCTTTAGTGTATCTTAAAGAAAATAATCAGGTTAATGATGCTGCAGGACTGGATGGCTCTTACACATTGAAGAACCTGCAACCCGGTACGTATACCTTAACAGTTGAGTTTCTGGGTTATATAAAGCAGGAAAAAAGTATTGTAATAGCCGATGCTTCAGATATAGTTATTCAAGATATTTCATTAGCCCCTGATTCATTAACACTTAAACAAGTAGAAGTAACGGGGACTTATGGAAGGGAATCGGATAATTATGCGCGTAGCCTGGAAAAGACTAATGATTACTTGCTCAATGTTATTTCTGCAAAAACTATGCTCCTTTTACCAGATATTACTGTAGGTGATGTTTTGCAAAGGGTTTCAGGAGTAGTAACGCAAAAGTCAGTAACAGGTGGTGGTAAATATGCAGTTATACGCGGAATGGATAAACGATATAACTATACAACAGTTAATGGAGTAAAACTTCCAAGCCCTGATTATGAAAATAAATATGTGCCTATGGATATGTTTCCTTCGGCCATGCTGGAACGCCTTGAAGTTATTAAGACTTTGCGTCCTGATATGGAAGGTGATGCAACTGGTGGGGTAATGAACTTAGTTCTTAAGAGCCCACCTGATTATTTAGCAATTAACGCAGAAGCATCAACCGGTTATGGGCAAAATCTGTTTAGTAGTAATTTTAATAGTGTTAACGCAAGTGCTATTAATAGTAAATCACCTGCACAAATTAACGGCCCGAACTATTTTGCTACACCATCAGATTTTCCTACGGGTCCTTTTACTTATAATTCTGTAAAAGCATCACCGGATGCTTCAGCAGGATTTACATTTGGAGACCGTTATTTGAACAATAAACTAGGGCTCATTCTTTCGGCTATATACCAAAATGACTACCATCAAACCAATTCCTTTTTCTTAACTCCTAGTGCACAACCCACCTGGGGACCTAATTATAATAACCCTAATATTCCTGTATTTGATGATATTGAAAATAGAACCTATTCTATTCAGGAAACAAGATATGCTGCACACTTGAAATTAGATTATGAGATAAACCCTAAGAATAAAATAAGTTTCTATACTATGTACGTAGGGATGAATCAATTCAGGAGTGATTTTAAGGTTGATACTAACATTGGAACCGGTTCGGGAACGTATCCTGGCCAAGGTGGAATAAACCATAATTATGAAACCAAAGTAACCTATGAAAATATATATAATGCTACCCTTCAAGGGCAGGATAGTTTAGCACATAACCTTCAGTTAGATTGGACCGCTGCATATTCAAGAGGGTTTTCCAATACTCCTGACTGGGGAACTCTATCCACCCAGAGTACAGCAGGCTCAGATCCTGTATACACATATTCAGGCTGGGGTGGAAAGTGGTGGCAAAACACAGACAATGACTATAGCGGTTATATTAATCTCACATATAAAACATCCTTGTTCGGACAAGATGTAAAATTTAAAGTTGGCGGAATGTCCCGAGCTAAAAGCAGGGTAGATGTATATGAAGATTATTCCTTAAATCCAACTATGGCTGGTCAAAACACTGTATATACTCCAACTAACAATTCTGATACACTTTGGCAAATTAAAGGTGCCGAAGCACAGGGAAGCCCTTATGATGCCAATAATTATTCTGTAGATGAAGATATTACGGGTATATATGGAATGGTAAATTTTAATGTTGGAAGGAAAATAGAGGTTATGGGTGGTTTAAGAGGAGAGAACACTTGGCTCTCATTTCATGACCCTCTGCCT
>DATHOD010000112.1:0-6380 GCA_035485295.1 Bacteroidia bacterium | reverse complement strand
TCCATTTTGCACACCAGGTTTCCAATCAGGTAAACTACGAAGACATTTCATACTTGCAGAGTCTAATGCAGCATCAATACCTCTTGCTATTTTGATATTAGTTAATTTGCCTGTCCGTGATACTATAAAACTTATATAAACTGTTGCATCAATATACCCTTCCGGACGTTCCAGATGCTTATCAATAAATGCAAACAGTGAATCTCTTCCTAAAGGATATTCTGGCATCTGCTGAACTACAGTGTAAACTGTATTAGTATCGTCAGGAATAATTATAAACAGGCGCAACTGGGTTGATTGTTTGTGCACTGCTTAATATGCTTAGCGAAGAAGAGAGAAGAAGTGAGATTAAGACCCTATGCATGTTACGATTTTAGAATATGAACCTCGGTCCTTCTGTTCTGTTGCTTGCCATCCGGAGTATCGTTGCTGGCAACCGGGTTCGATGATCCATATCCTTTCGCAACCACTTTATCAGCACTTATACCGTGACTTATCAAGTAATTTCTTACAGCATCAGCTCTGTCTTGGGAAAGTTTCAGATTGTCAGCATCATTACCCACATTATCTGTATACCCGGCTATTTCAATCTGCATGGTTTTTTGGTGCTTCATAAAATCAGTCAGGTCATCAAGCTCCTTATTTGATTCCTTACGTAGCGTAGCTTTTCCTGTATCAAAGAAAACAGCTTTAAGTGTGTATGTCTTTGGCAATTCAACACGAATGGTGTAGTTGAATGTAAGGTAACCTTCTGAAGAAGGTATGGTTAACGATTTGTTGTAATCGGTACTTGAAGTGAATTGCTTGTAACTGATCTTGTAGTCGCAGGCTTTAGGAAGTAGCAATTGAAATTTGCCATTTGCATCGGTAACTCCACCATAGGTCTTAGAGGTCTTAACCGACGTAAAAGCTACCTTCTCACCCGCCAAAGGGTGATTTTGGAAATCAACTACGGCTACATTAAGCAGTGCATTAATGGTATCAGGTTGCAATACTGTTTGGCTAAAACCGTAAACGGTAGCCAGTGCAAAAGCCATTAATAACAAAATATGTTTTTTCATCGTAAGTATAATTAAACAAGTTTTCGTGCAATCATAATTCCATCGCGAATAGGTACCAATACATTCTCAACTCGCGAATCATTCGTTACTTTATCGTTATATGCCATAATGGCTTTGGTTTCCTCGTCTGCTTTTGGTTCAACAACTTTACCGCTCCACAATACATTATCGGCAATTATATAACCGCCCTTTCTTACCTTATCAAAAACCAGATCGTAATATTTTAAATAGTTCTTTTTATCAGCGTCAATAAAGACAATATCAAATGTTTCCTGAATGGCAGGAATAATAGTCAATGCATTGCCAACGTAGGTCTTCACTTTTTTTTCTATGCCTGCTTCTTTTATATATTTCTTCACCATATCACTCAACTCTTCATTAATATCTATGGTATGAATAATGCCATTTTCTTTCAATCCACCGGCAAGGCAAATACAAGAATAACCTGTAAAAGTTCCTATCTCAAGTATTTGTGAAGGGTTTACCATTGTGCTCATCATTCGTAAAAAACTTCCTTGCAAATGTCCTGATAACATACGAGGCATTAACACATTCGCATAAGTCTCTCTGTTCAGTTTTTTCAGCACTTCCGGTTCGGGCTTAATATGAGCCTCCACGTATTTTTCAAGGGCTTCAGGAAGAAATTCCATAGATGTTTTTTATGACTATAAATATAGGCTTTTCAACGATAGGGTGTTTAAAACATCGAATTAAGCCACGTAAAGAAAGGTCTTATTTCCTCGAATTTAGCATACCAATGAGGAAGAAACTATCTGTTTTAATTACCATTTTTTGCTTGCTGTGCCTGTCATCTATGGCTCAGAAGCAGAAACTGACCAAGACTGAGGAAAAGCAAATAGCTGTGTACGCCAACGAGGCAGATTATTTGTTCACTGAGCAAAATTACTATCGTGCACTTTCTCTCTATTTAAAATTAATGAAGCTTGATTCTACCGAAGAATACTACTGGTACCAGGCTGGAATATGTTATATATATACCGATGAAAAGGAGAAATCCTTAACCTATCTTAATAAAGTATTTAAAAAGGATCCCCAACTAAAAGAGGCACTCTACTATCTCGGTAGGGCTTATCACGTAAACTATAAGTTTGATACTGCTATAACATTCTTTAAAAGATATTTAGCTACCAATCCGCCGGAGGATAAAAAAGTACTTGCGAAGAACTATATAGGGTATTGTAATAATGCCAAAGAACTTGTAGCTCACCCTATTAAAGTTAAAATAGATAATCTGGGTGCAGTAGTTAATTCTCCTGCATCGGAATATGCTCCTGTTATTACAGCTGATGAATCAGAGCTTATATATACCTATAACGGCCCTTTAAGTACGGGTGGATTAGAGAACATACAGTTCAAGCCAGACAGTAATGGTGAATACTATGAAGATATTTTTATCTCGCATCGGGTAGGGGATAGCTGGACAACTCCTGATAAGATAAATGAATTAGATACCAAAGCAAACGATGCCAGTATAGCTCTTTCTACAGATGGACAACAATTGTTCACTTTCCGAAGCAATGTAAAAGATGGAGGTGATATATACTCAAGTGACCTTGATGGCAATACATGGGGCAAACCTATACGTCTTGGCCCAAACATTAACACTGAATATTGGGAAGGAAGTTGTTCACTTTCATCTGATGGCAAAATATTATACTTCGCCAGCGAACGCCCGGGTGGTTTTGGGGGGCGTGATATTTACTTTGCACTACGCAAGCCTGATGGTAGCTGGGGACCTGCAAAAAATATTGGTGGAAATATTAATACTCCTCTGAATGAAGATTCTCCGTTTATACATGCTGATGGTGTAACCTTATTCTTCAGTTCGGAAGGATGGAACAGTATGGGAGGAAGTGATATATTTTATTCGAGCATTAACTTGGCAGACAGTACATGGAACCAGCCTATTAACTTAGGTTATCCTATCAATTCACCTGATGACGACCGGTATTATGTGTTGAATGCTGACGGTACCAGGGGTTATTTTTCATCGAACAGAAGAGGTGGTTATGGCCAGCAAGATATATATAGTGTTGCCCCGGGTGTTCATGGGACAAAGCCGATACTTGCACTTACTATTGGTGTAGTTACAAAGGATGATGTTCCAACAAAAGCAGATATTAATGTAACTGATGCCAGAACTGGTGCTGATAGAGGACAATTCCATTCTAATGCAACTACGGGTAAATACATTGTGGCGCTTACACCGGGCACTAAGTATAAAATTGCGGTACAAATTGAAGGTACCGATCCTCATATTGAATACCTGGATGTAGATTCACTTGCAACATTTGTAAAAGTTCAGGAAGATATTCATGTATATACACCTGAGTATAAGAAGTCTCATAATCTAACTGTATCAGATACAAGTAATGTATTGCAGGCAAGCGTTAACCAACAGGTAGCGGAATATAAATCTGAAAAACCTTTAGATGTGTATGCTGCCAAAGTATACCAACGCATACTTAATGAATATGGCCAGGTAGATTCAGCGGGTGTAACGTATAATGTAGAATTAGGTACTTACCAAAATGCTAAAGATTTCGACTCAACGAAGTTCAGGGGACTTGGGAAAATAGATAGCAGGACAGATGCGTATGGTAATACTATTTATTACATAGCCGGACAAAATACTATGCTCAATGCTGAGATATTGAAATACAAAGCTATTGAGCGTGATACAAACATTAAAAAATATTCAAAGGTTACTGTAAATAATAATGGAAAACGTGAACAAGTAAACCAGTTCTACGCTGCCGAGTATAAAAAAGACAGGGAAGATTTTATACCTGACACGCTTGATAATGTAATTTCTGCAAGGAATATAGTAAGCCTTGATGCAAGAGATAAAACCAGGAAAGGTAATGGCGTTCTTGACTCAACAAAAATGACCCGTGATTATGGTCATACTGTTGTTAATGGCTTGGTTTACAAAATTGAATTAGGCGGTTATACTGATACCAACCAGTTTAAATTAGGGTATTTAAGTAAGTATGGTAAAATAACCAAGGAAGTACTTCCGGATGGAACAACGCACTATTATATCGGTTCTTTCAGCCAGCTTTCAGATGCCCAGGCGTTTAAGGCAGACCTGATAAAGAAAGAGCCGAGTGCAGAAAAATCATTGGTAATGGTATTCTATTTTGGCAATCCGCCAAAGACGGCTGATGAATTCTACAATCCTGAAACCTCACCATGTGATCCCGGCCCTAAGCAAGATTTCGCATGGTTTGCTGATAAGGACCTTAATGATACAGCAGTGTATAATAAACTTATTCGTACAGCCGGTGTAATGTGTGTAGACAACCTGGTTTATCACGTTCAGATTGGTGCTTACCGCCATCCCGAAAATTATAAGTATAAGAATTTAAGGAGTTTAATTCCTCCTCCTCCAGTTGTAAAAGGATATCCTGATGGCATTACCCGTTTCACTATGCGTCAGTTTAAAACATTAGTGCTAGCAGAAGTATTCCGCCAGGTGACCATAGCTAAAGGAACTAAAGATGCATGGATAACGGCTGAATATAAAGGTCAGCGCGTATTGCTGCAAGACCTGATAAAAGCGAACTTCTATAATATGTCAGTTGGGGAAAATGATAGCAATAAGGCTAATTATGTGGCTCTTGATGAGGAATCTGATTGCGAGGTTACCCCAGCTTTAGCTGTAACACCCGATAATACAATTCAAAATAATGCAGTCGCACAAACATCAAGTGGTATGGCTGAAGATGGAGATAGCGGTTTAAACATGTGGATGTTCAGTCAACATATGAGGCTATTAAGCGACAGCCCTATTTTTCAGGCTTATAACCTGAATGTTGCAGTATATTATCAGCATTTCTTTCTTCAATAAGCTGCTGTAAAGTAACATTCGAATTCTTCTTCATATAACTTCTTACAATCTGTAATCCTAACCAACTTCCTGTTCTTGAAGGGCAGAAGTCACGATTAAATACAGAAGTAAAGGGACCATCATCTGTAAACTTAGCAATGTCGGAATGATCGGTAGAGTAGAGCAGTTTCATTTTGATTATGTAAGCCCACATATAAAACTCATTCTCTTTACACCATTTCAATTGGCTTGCTGTGTAGCGTAGCTTAATTGTATCATTCATATCTGGTAACATAGCATCTTCCAGATACATTATTTTGCCTTCATGTATAATCGTGCCAAGCATGTCAGGCTTATCTTCATTAGCTTTAAATATACTTGCAAGCCAGCCATATACCGCATCACCTAATAGATAATTTTTTGTCATGTGCATGGTCTTGTAACGCGGGAAAGGCGGATTCAGCATTTTGTACAAACTGCAATTCTTCCCTAAATACATTTCAAGAGATAATGCTAATGTACTGTCGTAATAAATAATACTATACTGGTAGCCACTCATATCAGTTACTACACGTGGTAAAGGCTTGTCCGGGAAATAGTATTTGAAATGTTTAAAAGCATCGGTCAGTCCGCTTTCCAAATTACCCATATCAGGATATACCTTTTCACAGCTATCAAACGTCCCATGCATATCTTTATCAGTAATGAATCTTCTAAGCATAGCTGCATAGGTAGAATCTCTTATTCCACCATCGTTAATAAATGCAGTTACAAAGTCTACATAAAACCGTCCATATTTCTTTATAAAACCCGATGTATATGAATTAACACTATCTGGCTTCATGGTAAACATGTCTCTTTCAAGCCTTTGAATTTTAACTGGTGGCACATTTATGCCCGATACATCAATCTTTAATGGATTATGGCTGCACGATACTATAAATAGAATGGCAGCACTTAAAAAAGCTATATGTAGTTTCTTCTTCAATGTTTCTAAAAGGTTTTTTATCATAATTATTGCAAAGGTAATTATGTTTAAAAGACGTAAGGCTTGAAAGGCTTTGATTAAATATACCTAAATTGCTAACATATTTTAACAAAACCGTGGGCAGCATTCTATCGTATGTTGTTTTAAATGCAAAATATATGAGCCATAAACTTGTTACACTACTATTGCTCGCCTGCTCACTGCAAGCCTGCTCACAACAAAAAACTGTTAATCAACCCAATACTAAACAAGACACTACAAAACACGCTATGAGTAATCCAAAAGAATATCGCAAACTAACCCCGGAAGAGGAAAGGGTGATAGTAAATAAAGGAACTGAAGCCCCCTTCACCGGCCAATATGATCAAAATTTTGCAAAAGGAACATACGTATGTAAACGCTGCGGAGCTCCTTTATACCGTTCAAGCGATAAGTTCGATGCCCATTGTGGCTGGCCAGCATTCGATGATGAAATTCC
>DATHOD010000111.1:0-7267 GCA_035485295.1 Bacteroidia bacterium | reverse complement strand
TTAAGGGCAACGGTAAAGAAATCGTTAGGGCAATACAATATTGTTCCACCTATGGACTTTAACCAGGAAATGTCCATCCAGATAAATCCTGTGCGATCAGATATCCCTTTGCGCCCCCCACAAATAAAGGTAAACCCGAACTATAACCCATTTGTTGAAGAAGAAAAACAGAAAGCCAACAAAACCCCATGGATACCGCACCCTGAAGAAAAGGCAATCTCAAAGACAACACCGACTCGATCTATTCACGCACCCGAGATTGAGCCGCTGCATGCCGTTCCCCTTATAGAAATAGGCTGGAGCGAACATGTAGGACAGGATTATATTGCAGCCCTACATAACAACAAACTACTTCTGCTCGATCAAAAATTGGCATGGGAAAGAATATTCTATGAAGAAGCATACG
This sequence comes from Bacteroidia bacterium, assembly GCA_035485295.1. Taxonomy (GTDB): domain Bacteria; phylum Bacteroidota; class Bacteroidia; order JABEUT01; family JABEUT01; genus JABEUT01. The sequence goes on along the minus strand of DATHOD010000111.1, from coordinate 6,861 downwards.
AGTCATTAAAGAATAAAAAGAATATTCCTTCACAAAAGGAGTTGTTCCCTCAAACCATACAACTTTCTGCATCTGACTTTGCACTTATGGCTGAGTTAATGCCTGAATTACGTTGCCTCGGTTTTGACCTTAGTGAATTTGGCAAGCAAACTTTTATCATTTATGGTATTCCGGCAGGATTAGAGTCTTCTATTGTGCAAGATGTACTGGAAGAGATTGTTGAAAGCTGCAAACAGAGTGCAGCCAAAGCAATGAAGGCACCGAGGCTTGAGGTGCTTGCAAAAGCATTTAGCCATAGAACTGCTACAAAGAATACCAAATTCCTGAAACGGGAAGAAAGAGAGGAACTAATTAGCAGGTTATTTAATTGCAAGAGTCCAAACATTGCATTGGAAGGAAAGAAAATATTCACAGAATTAACGGGTGATGCAATTGCTTCACTTTTAAAGTAAGACTCCATTAATATGAATTATTATCGCCCCCCTAGTTTTAGCATATTCCCACCAGTAATTAAAAACCTTCTTATAGCAAATGTCCTTTGTTACATTGCAACTTTTGTAATTCAGCATACATATCATTATGACATTACAGATGCATTAGGCTTGCATTATTTTCAATCGAGCCATTTTAAAATATATCAGCTCATTACTTATATGTTCTTGCATGATCCTAATAGTATAACGCACATTCTGTTCAACATGTTTGCTTTATGGATGTTTGGCTATATGCTCGAAAACTTCTGGGGGCCAAAAAGATTCCTGCTCTTTTATATCATTTGTGGTATTGGTGCAGGCTTAACCCAGGAAGCATCGCAGTATTTCTACTACCAGCATCTTCAACATGTAATTGATATTTACAACTCAAGCCATACAACCATTGGCCTTTCGGAATTCATACAACAATATTTCCCTGATGTAAGATTGAAGGATAATATATCTGTAGCAGTAGACCAGGTGCCTTCATTATTACATGACATTTTCAAGAATACTATTGAGAATAGCCCAGGCACTATTGGTGCTTCCGGCGCTATATTCGGAATATTACTAGCGTTTGGAATGCTTTTCCCCAATACATTAATATATGTATATTTTGCTATTCCTCTTAAGGCTAAATATTTTGTAGCAATTTATACGCTTATAGAATTATTTTCAGGCATCGCAAACAGGCCCGGTGATAATGTTGCGCATTTTGCGCATTTAGGTGGAATGTTATTTGGTTTCTTTTTAATTCTTTATTGGAAAAGAAAACGTCTAATATAAGCTATGTCCTTACGTTCAGAAATAGATAATCTTTTAGGAAAGAATGCGGCTGTGCTAACACGGTTGATAGTGATAAACATTATCATCTTCATTATAGCCAATCTGCTTAATAATGTTTCTTCGGTGGTTGCGGGACCTTTGCACTATGTTACTTTACCGTCGAGTCTGAGAGAATTTATTCGGGAGCCCTGGAGCCTTTTTACCTATATGTTTATACATGTTGAGCTATGGCACATGGTATTTAATATGCTTTGGCTCTATTGGATAGGCAGAATTTTTGTTGAGTTCATGGGCCAGCAAAGACTTATGGAGGTGTTTATTTTTGGTGGACTTGCCGGAGGGCTTTTATTTATGCTTGTATTTAACACCTTGCTTACCTCCTATCCTTCAGAATTGCTGGGCGCATCGGCAGGCGTTATGGCAGTAATTGTTGCTACAGCAGTGCTTGTGCCTGATTACACTATATTTCTTATTCTGATTGGTCCGGTTAAACTCAAATACTTGGCAATTGCCTCATTCATTCTTACCTCAATAATAGATTTTAGCAGTAACAGTGGCGGAAAGATTGCCCATATAGGAGGTGCTGCTTACGGACTTCTTTATATGACCCAATACCGCAAAGGCAATGACATTTCAGGAAGTGTAATCAACTTCTTTAAACGGATTGGAAGAGTTTTTTCGCGCTCCAAATCGGAGAAACATTTGAAAGTATCTTACAGTAAAAGAACCGATGCTAATAAGGCAAGCAAGCAAAGAAAAATAGACGAGATACTTGACAAAATATCCAAGTCTGGCTATGATAGCCTTTCCAAGGAAGAAAAAGACTTCCTGTTTAAATCAAGCAAGGAGAACTAAAGCTTCTACTGTACCTGTATTAACTTTTTAACTGTAATTTGCTGCCCTTGCTGTATTTGCAGCGTATATACTCCTGCAACCTGCGCATGGAACTGGAATATATGTGATCCTGCACTTTGCATTTCACCATCGGCAAGTGTGGCTATCTTCTGGCCCATAATATTATATACGCATATAGTCACTTTTGTATCTTCACCTAAGTCGTAGCTAATGTTAACCCCATCCTTATAAGGATTAGGATAAATATTCACAACAGCTTCATTTGAACTAACTGAATTTATTCCTGTGGTTACACAAGGGTTTTTAGGAGGAACAACAGATGTACCGGCAATTGCTTTGAAATCACCTCCAAAAGCCTGCAAATATTCATTGGCAATAGTATCATTATGTACTATTACTGTATTTTCATCATTTTCAGCATCGGCAGAAGATGTCCAGTTATGAGATCCGGTAAGTACTTTAGGGTCATCGCAAGCTGCTGAAGGGTTTACTATAAGGTATTTGTTATGATACAAGTATGTGCTGCTTACATAACCTTGAAAATCGCTGCCCAGCCCACCGGGTAATATTGTGGTATAAGGTGTATAGCTTCCGCTGCTATAATTGTCAAGTATGGCATATCCTGTGGCTCCAGCTTTTTTCTGGTTCACAATGTCTGTAGCATTTGTTGTTTCGGTAAACGTAAACATGCCACAATACAAATCAATATTAGCAGTTTTAATTGTGCTTATTATTTCATTATTTACTCCATCGGAAGGGCTAAAATAAAGTTCAACCTTTGAGCCACCAATAGTAAATATATGGGTACCTGAGTTAGGCTTGCAAGGCCCGAATTTTGAATTGGAAGAATTGGAAGCACCGCCATGGGTTGTATCACCCCACATAATATCAAATTCATTGGTAAATGCTCTTGCCAATACTTTCGACTGGAATATGATAACATTATTGTAATCACCCTGGCTCATTGCCTGGTCCCAGTCAGGTGAACCGGTCCACACAATAGCTTTCGTTGTATCGGGTGATTGTTCATCTATTATCACAAACTTATTGTGCATAATATTATACGTTCCGCTACAAGGAGCTGCACCCGGTGCAGGGCTAGCTATGATAGGGATTTTTGAATTACATTTTGCAAAACCGGTATTTTTAGAGGCATAACCATTATCTTGAATTATCCTTATTTTCACCCCCCTGGTATAGGCATTATTTATAGCAGTATACACAAGGTCGCCTGTCCATGTTTCATATTCATACTGGGCTATATCAATAGTATATTTTGCGCGGTTTATATACTGTGCCAATGTATCAAAAATGACATTATTTAAGTAAACAGCATTAACACCTTTTGATAAAGTATTATCTACCGGCTGGGTAAAATATACCTTAATATACTTCAGGATATCTTTTTGTGCGTTTGCTTTAAGAGTGAAGCAAGCAAATAAAATTACGACAGGGAGTAATTTAATTTTCTTCATAAGTGTATTGTTTTAGGTTGGGCAAACATATACATTTAATTACCAATTTCATAACAGAAATGACACTTTCTATTAACCTAAAAACGAGTTACAATTAACACACCGGAACGTTCTCACACATTCTCAGGCGCCTAAATGGATTTAGTCTATTTTGTTAAAATTTCGAGATATGTGAAACCACAATCTCAATTTAACAAATTCTAATGTTAATTCTTTTCCAGAGTAAAGTCTTGCTGCATGGTATATGTCCCCACCATAGATGTTGGAAGGTGTATTGTCATGCTTGATGACTTATACCCTTTTGACTCTGCTTTAATTTTATATGTAGAACCACCTTTTAATGTGATGAAATAACTTCCTTCACCATTGGTTTGTAATACTGTTTTAGTTCCGGTACTATCGGTAATAGTAACCTTGGCACTTTCAATAGCTTTATTCTTTGCCGCCATAACCTTACCTCTTAAAATAGAAAGTCCGGTAGATTTCATTTTGCCTGTATCAGTGCCAAGTAAAGGATAATTTGAAAGATCTACTTTATATATATCTCTTCCACCTTGTCCACCTTTACGGTTGCTGGCAAAGTAACCTGTTTTGGTATCGGTGCTTAAGGTAAAGCTCATATCGTTATTTACTGTATTGATAGGGTAACCAAGGTTCATCGGTTTGCTCCATGTACCACTGTCGTTCATAGATGTTTTGAAAATATCATATCCACCCATTGAGTTATGCCCTTCTGAACTAAAGAACATGGTTTTACCGTCAGGTGCAATTGAAAGGCCACCTTCGTCATATTGGGTATTTACTGTGGCACCAAGGTTAACCGGGTCAGCCCATTCTGCTTTGCCAATCTTATCTGCCTTGTAGATATCTGCACCACCCAAACCACCTGGCTTTTCGCTTATAAAGTATAATGTATTTCCGTCAGGCGAAAGACATCCGCAATCTTCGTAATATGAAGTATTGATAGGCTTCCCCAAGGTTGCCGGTTTTCCCCAACCACCTGAGTGTGTTTTACGTGAAACAAAAACATCTCCGCCGACTGCATCGGTTTCATTGTTCTTATATAAGAATATTAAAGACCCATCAGCTGAAATACTGCTACATGCTGTATATGCGTATGGTTCGTTAATACCTTCTACAGGATAAGAAAGCCCCCAATTATTCTTGGTGCTGTCCCATTCTGCCATATATACATTATCAAAAGATTGCTGCACCTCATCTCCATCATCACTCTTACCTTTCTTTGACGGTGTCATCATTAAAGGGCGGCGTGAAGTAAATATTAATGTTCTTCCATCGGCTGTAACTGAAGGAGCCTTATCATCATATACTGTATTCACAGCATCACCCATATTGGTAACAATAACTTTCACCGGATGGTTCTGCATATCATTAGCAGTATTGCATTGTGCAATGTAGTATTCTATATCTGCGTTTTTTAGCTTTTTAGGATCGTCAACATATTTCTGTTTGTACATCTGGAATTCCTTAAGAGCCTTATCAATCTGATCAGCTTGCTGGTATGCCTGGCCAAGCGTAAGATGTAACTCGTCGTTTGCATTAGGATCACCCGTTTCTGCTTTTTCGAGCATGGTAACAGCCTGATCAATATCGCCAATAGAAAGATCACATTCTCCTATATGATATGCTATTGAAGGGTCCTGAGGCTTTGCTATATATGCTTCTTTATAAAGTTTTAATGCGCCCATTACGTCACCCGAATTAAAAGCCTGACGGGCATTGAATAACTTCAACTCAATTCCTGTTTTATCTATAATAGATGTTTTGCCTGCTGGTGTCTGTGCTGAAACAGCACCGGCAATTAACATACAACTGAATAGGAAAGTAATGGTCTTTTTCATGAGAAATCGCTTTAGATAGCCAAATATAATTTATTTATCTTCTCAATAATTTATGTACCAAAAGAAAGTAATGCATTTTTAATAACAATATAGAAATGGAGCCATAAAAAAAGTCCGCCTAAGGCGGACTCTCTTTATTTCAATCCATCATTACAATATTATCCGCATTTGGTATAACCACAGTTCTTGCATTTCAAACAGCCTTCTTCGTAGATCAGGCCATCTTCATCGCCGCAGCTTGAACATTTTTTGTCCTTGCTCTGTGTACCATCTGGTATATATTTCTTCAATGCTCTTTCTACACCTGCTTTCCATGTATTAATAGAATCATCGTACAGGTTAAGGTTACCTATCAGGTCAACTACATGTGGTATAGGCATTCCATGACGCAATACACCTGAGATAAGCTTAGCATAGTTCCAGTATTCCTTATCGAAGCTACGTGATAAGCCTTCAATGGTAACGTTATAACCATCTTTATCTTTATAACGGAAGTCGTAACGTTTCTTACCATCTTCAGCTGTATTCTTCATTACCCAACCCTTTGTTACCCATAATGGGAAACTAATTCCTTCCTCTGCTTTACCTGTGAATACTTCGTAAGGCTTGCCATTCAATACACCAACTACAGCAATCCACTTTTCAGCGCCGTTGTTGAAACGGATAACTTCTGCTTCTAATTCCTTAGGACGCTTAGGAGGTACTGTTTCAGTAAACTGTCCGTTGTTTGCAGCTTTCTTGCTGCTCTTATCATCAGCAGCCATAAGTACGCCGCTACGTGAACCATCGCGGTATACAGTTATACCTTTCAGGCCATGCTTCCATGCTTCTACATATATCTCGCCTACCTTTTCAACCGGAACATCATTAGGCAGGTTAATGGTAGAACTGATAGAGTGTGTAGTATATTTTTGAACCAATGATTGCAGTTCAACACGCTTGATCCAGTCAATTTCCGGAGCGGTAGAACCAGCATAAGGGCTCTTGGTAATATCGGTTTCGCCGGTAATATCCATCCATGTTTTTACCTTGGAATGGTATACCATGAATTCTTCCCACTTGTCGCCCATTTTATCTACAAAATCAACTTTTGCATTCCTGTCGTTAGGGTTGATCTTCCTTCTTCTCTTATATGCTAAAAGATATACAGGCTCTAAACCTGAAGATGTTTCTGCCAATATGCTAAGGCTACCTGTAGGTGCAACAGTGCTGATAGATATATTCCTTCTGCCCAACTTCATCATACGGTTGTAAACATCAGGCATTTCTTTCTGCATCATTTGAACGAACTCTGAAGTGTTCTCAATCTTAGGATCGAAGCCTTCGAAAGAACCACGTTCAACTGCCATATCTATAGAGCTGTTGAATTCAGCTTCGCACTTGGTGTGCATTAACTTTTCTACTTCAGCC
>DATHOD010000110.1:0-14398 GCA_035485295.1 Bacteroidia bacterium | reverse complement strand
AGTTTTTTCATGTTATTGTTTGTTTTATGTTAGATGCGGTACTGTATTCAAAGTTTAAAGATATAAAAAAGAACTATTTTGTCCTATATATTTTGCATTCCTAATAAAAGTACCGGGTTTTCCATAAATTGCTTAAATGTCTGCAAGAAGGCAGCACCGGTAGCTCCGTCAACCACTCTATGGTCGCATGACAATGTAACTTTCATAGCTGTACCGGGAACAACTTTACCATCTTTTACCAATGCCACTTCACGTATTCCGCCTACCGCCATAATACAGGCATCAGGTGGATTTATAATAGCCGTAAATTCTTCAATTCCAAACATCCCAAGATTGGAGATGGTAAATGTATTTCCTTCCCAATCAGTAGGTTGCAGCTTTTTATCCTTTGCTTTTTGAGCATAAGCCTTAGTTTCGGTTGATATCTGTGATAAGGTCTTACCATCTGCAAAACGGATAACAGGTACTAATAATCCTTCTTCTACTGCAACTGCAATACCTATGTGGATATGTTTATTATAGCGTATAGTATCGCCTCTCCATGAAGAGTTTACCTTAGGATGCTGACGCAATGAAGCGGCTACAGCTTTTACTACCAGGTCGTTATATGATATTTTAACGGGTGCAACAGCGTTAATGGCTTCACGCGCTTTTACCATTTCATCCATTTCAATATCAATGGTCAGGTAAAAATGTGGTGAAGTGAATTTGCTTTCTGCTAACCTCTTAGCAATGGTTTTGCGCATTTGCGAAACAGGTTCCTCAGTATAGCCCTCTATACCAACTACGGGTACTCCGCCGCCTGCGTAATTTTCAATATCTCTTTTTACAACCCTTCCACCATCGCCAGATCCCTTAATGAATGATGTATTTATATGGCGCTCCTTCGCTAATTTTTTCGCTAAAGGGGATACTTTAAAATTACCATTAGCCGCACTTGTACTTACAGTTGGTGCTGCAGCAGGTGCTACTTTTACCGGTTGGGGTTCAAGCGTGCTTGCAACTACTTTTGGCTTTTCTTCTGCTTTTGCTGCTACAGGTTCTTCCTTCTTAGGTTCAGTTGGTGCTGCGGCTGGTGCCTTCTTTGTTTCAGATTCCAACAATGCCTTAATATCTTCTCCAGGTTTACCTACAATAGCAAGTACAGAATCCACAGGGGCTGTTTTGCCCTTGTCTACTCCAATATAAAGCAATGTCCCTTCCTGGAATGACTCAAACTCCATAGTTGCCTTATCAGTCTCTATATCTGCTAAAAGCTCTCCACTCTTCACTACATCTCCAATCTTTTTATGCCATGCAGAAACAACTCCTTCTGTCATGGTATCACTTAGTTTGGGCATTCTAATAATTTCGGCCATAGTATATTAATTTAAGAAATAGGAATTATGATTTAAGATTTTGGTTGGACTTGAGAGTTTTTAAAGTACTGACAAAGATTGCAGTTAATTCGTTCGCCTCCTTCATTAATAAATCAATTTCATTTTTAACCATATTGAATTGCGGAACTTCTTTCATTATTTCGAGCCAATATAAGGTTTCATCAGCCTCTTCAACTATTATACCAATTTTAGCTATAAATTCTTTATCGCTTCTTGATCTTAATGCCGCTCTATAATTTGCTCCAATTGAAGTTGCTGATCGTACTAGTTGATTTGTGAGGGCAGAAGTAATGTATTCTTTAGGTAATGAGTATAAGAATTTAATAATTTCTATTCCGTACTTTTTTGTCCTAATCTTTAATTCATCCTTTGTCATTAATTCTTAAATCACAAATCTTAAATCCTAAATATTCTTAATCCATAATGAATGGGTAGTCCTTCTGCATATACACATCTTTGTATAGTTCTGAAGGATCAGGGTAAGGAGACTCATCAGCAAATTTTACCGATGCTTCTACCTGTGCTTTTATCTTTTTTTCGGTTTCTTCCACTTCTTTATCAGTAATCCACTTATTGGCTTTCAATGTATCAAGCGTATGCTCAATAGGGTCTTTAGCTTTGTATTCTTCAACTTCTTCTTTGGTCCTATAAGTAGCAGGGTCACTCATAGAGTGGCCACGGTATCTGTAGGTCTTTATTTCTAATAGTGTTGGTCCATCACCTTTTCTTGCACGTTCTGCAGCGGAAGCAATGGCTTCATGTACAGTTTCGCATTTCATCCCATCGACCGGGAATGAAGGCATTTCAAATGCACGGCCTAATTCATATAAGTCGGTTACGTTACTGGTTCTGCTTACCGAAGTACCCATAGCATAACCATTGTTTTCTATAATAAATATTACAGGCAGTTTCCATAGCATTGCCATATTCAAAGCCTCGTGAAAAGCACCTTGTCTAACAGCACCATCGCCCATATAACAAAGAGTAACTCTGTCTTTCTTATTGTATTTGTCTGCAAAAGCAAGGCCTGCGCCCAATGGCACTTGTCCACCTACAATACCGTGGCCGCCGAAGAACCTGTTTTTAACATCGAACATGTGCATAGAACCACCTTTGCCTTTTGAACAACCGGTAGCCTTGGCAAACAATTCAGCCATAACATATTTAGGGTCCATACCCTTGGCTATAGGGTGGGCATGGTCGCGATAAGCAGTAATAATATTGTCGTCAGGCCTTATAGCACTGACCGAACCGGCAGCTACCGCTTCCTGGCCTATGTATAAGTGGCAAAAACCACGTATTTGCTGCTGTATATATGCCTGTTGCGCTCTTTCTTCAAACCTGCGCATCAACAGCATTTTCTCATACCATTCACGGTATTGCTCCTTGGTAAATTTCTGAGCGTTTGTTTTTTTCGAGGCTACTTTTTCCATATGCTCTACATTATGTAAACTACAAAAATAAGAAACTGTTTAAGATTCTCATAAAAATAGCCTTTATCATGATTTTCAGCGACTTAAATGGGTTGACACTTTTTCATCTTTTTAAAATATAACCCATTGGAAATCAATAACAATATTTTCAAAAACATCTAAAATCTGTCAACCTTTGTCAACCCGTTACACCTTTCCATTTTTATGGCACACTTTGGCACACAGGTACTGAAACTTGTGCTGTGTTTATTAATTTCTTTAGCATAATCCATTTATTATTCTTGCTAACCTTATTTATCAGGTATACTCAATAATACAAAAATAAATATAATATTTATTATATGTAATATTGAGATGAAATATTTCTGAACAGGCTTTACGTAAAAGTTATCTATGCAACACAAAGAGATTCTTATATTTTTCTCTTCGGGCCTTGGGGCAACTTAAATTCAAATAGCCTGAAGGTAGTTACCTTAAGAGTACGTGAGATTTGAAAAATAGTGCTAAGAGTAGGGTTAATTCGTGCGGTCTCAATTCGTGCTATTTGACTTAGAGTTATACCTGACTGATAAGATAGCTCTTCCTGTGTAAAGCCCATTTCTTTTCGGACCTTCTTTAAATGTATAGCAAAAGCCTTTAAGCCCGCTTCATCAAAAAACTGTTTCCGCACTCTCTTTTTCCTCTTTGGCTTCATAGCACAAAAAGAGTGGTTGCCGTTTACAATTATTATAGCACATGTGCTATAATATAAAGTTTTTGTAGTTTTGAGTCACTTAAATGGGCGAAGCTGAAAACCCTTAAAAAGAGTAAGCTATTTATAAATCAAAAACCATGAAAACAAAAACAATTCTGAATGTAATGATGGCAATGGCTATTGCCATCATCTTAAATGGCTGTGCTGGCAAAGACGGCGCACCTGGTGCAACAGGTCCAGCAGGAACAAATGGGAATGCTAATGTAACTACCGGACAAACTACAATTAATTCTTCTAATTGGGGCTTTAGTGGGACTTCATACACATGCACAATTAACTCATCAAATATTACTTCAAGTCTTATAAGTAATGGTGGTGCGGTAGAAGTTTATATTAGTAATGATGGCGGAGCAGCTTGGGTTGCTCTTTCGTATACATATATTAATCCATCTGTTTCCTCTCCTAATGCTTTTATGGCGTATGGATTTGATGTTGGACAAGTTGTATTAATATGGACTTGGAATAACGATGCTGCAAATGGAGATCCATGCACAACCTATGGTACAAGCCTATTAGTTAATATAGTAGCAATACCAGCAGCAGTTATTAAACAGCACCCTAATACAAACTGGAAAGACTACAGTCAAGTACAGCCGATAATTAATTCACAGAGAACTAATTAGTAAAGCAACAAGAGGCTCGGTACAGGACGAGCCACTTTTAGACTAAAAATCGAAAAATGAAAGGAATTCTAATACTGCTATGCTTTATATTACCAATACAGGTATATAGTCAATCAACTACTGAAGAGGAGTATAATTATATAACCAAGGGATATAAAACTCAGGCCGACCAAGGACTTGACATCAAGAAAGGATATTCGTTAAAAAACTACGGTAAATGGCTCTTGTCTTTTGGCAACAAATCAAAAGGTGCCACGTTCAAAGGATTTTATCGTGATGGAGATCCCAAGCCGTGTGCTATTATGGCTATTTATCAAGAGTTGAATAAAGACAGCGTACCTACTGTAACAGAGTATTATTGTATTCCTGTGAAAAGTGGGGAGGCATTATGGGGTAATCTGATTGACCAAGTTAACGCCAAATATGGAAAGAGTAATGGTGAGGATATTTATGAGGCTATGTTATATGCTTTTATGCATTTTTCTTCTGACCTCGTCGCAAAATAGAAATAGGGGAATATATTGGAACTTGAGAGGCTCGGTAAATACCGGGCCTTTTTTATGGCTTTAACCTAAAGTATACTAACGCTCCCTTAAAATTTATATACCTTGTTGTCCTGATGTTCGTCCTTCGTTCGTTATTAGAGTATATATCCAAAAAATTATAAACTTAAAAACTAAAACATTATGGAAAAGTTCATTTATCTATTCAGGGGCGGAGCCCACAGTTCAATGTCACCGGAAGTTATGCAGGCACACATGCAAAAATGGATGCATTGGATGAAATCACTCGGTGAAAAAGGAATTTTGGCAGGTGGTGAACCGTTACAACCAACTGGTAAACAGGTTAGTGGAAGCAAGAAGACCGTAACCGATGGTCCTTTTGTAGAAGCTAAAGAAATGGTAGGTGGTTACCTTATTGTCAATGCAAAGGACATTAACGATGCAGTAGAAATTTCAAAGGGATGCCCTATTTTTGAAGTTGAGGGCAAGTTAGAAGTTCGTCCGGTTCAGAAAATGGAAATGTAAAAGATATTCAGTTAAAATTCAGAATTCATAAATCAATTAAAAACAAAATTATCATGGAAAAGTTCATGTATTTATTCAGAGGAGGCGAAAATCACGCCCATAACGCAGCTGATTCAGAAGCAGCCGCAAAGAATATGCAAAGATGGTCGGCCTGGATGGGCGACCTTGCTCAAAAGGGAATTATGGTTGGAGCAGACCCTCTTCAGCCTACAGGCAAGGTAGTAAGCGGAACAAAAAAAGTAGTAACTGACGGTCCTTTTGTAGAAGCAAAAGAAATGATTGGCGGATACCTAATTGTAAATGCAAAAGACATTAACGAAGCTGTTGAATTTTCAAAAGGTTGTCCTATTTTTGAAGAAAATGGCAAAGTAGAAGTTCGTCCATTACAGAAAATGTAAGCTTGCATTCAAAAGAAGACAAATCCCAAAGGGATTTTGGAAATGTAAATGAAATAGTTGACCATCTTTTCAGGCATGAAGCCGGAAAGATGGTCGCTGTTTTAACACGTGTATTCGGCTTCCCCAATATTGAACAGGCTGAAGACATTGTGCAGGAAACTATTATTCGTGCATTGGAAACATGGAAGTATGGTAAACTTCCTGAAAATCCTCAGGCATGGTTATACCGTACAGCTAAAAACAAAGCCATTGACCTAATAAGGAGGGAGAAGATCAAGCACAAGATTGATAATGACCTAACTATGTTGCTTAGGTCGGAATACACTTTAACCACTGCTATTAACGAAATGTTTAAAGAGAATGAAATAAAGGACAGCCAGTTGCGAATGATGTTTGCATGCTGTCATCCATCTATATCAAAAGAAGCACAAATCACATTAGTTCTTAAAACACTTTGCGGATTAAGTGTGCGTGAAATAGGCAATGCCTTTCTTACTACTGAAGATACAATTCAGAAGAGGCTCTACCGTACACGTGAGAAGATACGTGAAGAAAAAATCCCAATTGATTATCCTGGTGCCGATGCTATGTTGTCACGAACCGATGCAGTATTAAAGGCCCTTTACCTATTATTTAATGAAGGATATAATTCTTCTCATCCGGAAAAACTGATACGTGAAGATCTATGCGAAGAGGCAATGCGACTCACCATTCTACTTACTGAAAATCCAAAGACAAACTACCCGTACGTAAATGCATTATTAGCACTTATGTGTTTTCATGCATCACGTTTCAGTACCAGGCTGAATGATAAAGGCCTTATAGTATTACTTAAGGATCAGGATAGAACATTATGGAATAAATATCTTATTGAAAAGGGCAATAATTATTTAGCTCATGCCGCTAAAGGAGAGGTAGTTCATGAATTTCATTTTGAAGCAGCTATTGCCTCAGCCCACGCCAATGCCGAATCTTATGAGGATACTAATTGGCAAATGATTCTTGGTTTATATGATGCATTAATTAGTAGAACACAAAGCCCTGTTGCTATACTTAACCGCTGTCTTGTATTGGGAGAAGTGGAAGGATACGATAAAGCAATAGTGGAGCTGGAAAAAATAAAAGGACTTTCAGAAAACTGCCACTATAATACTTCACTTGGTGAAATGTATTTAAAGTCTGGGCATAAAGAAAAAGCCAAGGATTATTTTGGGAAAGCTCTTGTCCTTACCTCATCAAATGCCGAGATTGAACTTATCCGGCGGAAGATTTCAACCTGCAATTAAAATTCTATTTTTACATAGGTAAATTAATCGCCAAACAATTTAACACAACAACAACATGAACTGGAGACTTATTATTACTCTATCGCTTTTTGGCTTAGTAATGGCCATAGGTACGGTATACTTTATTCCTTCAACTATCGAACCTATCTTTTGGCTTATAATATTTATAACCTGTGCATATTTTATTGCTAAAAAGGCACCGGGTAAATATTTTCTCCATGGGTTTTGCGTAAGTATTATGAACTGTGTGTGGATTACAAGCATGCATATCTTATTCTTTACTCAATATATCGCAAGGCACCAACAGGAGTTAGAAATGAGCAATAAAATGCCTTTATTACAAGGGCATCCAAGGCAGCAAATGCTAATTATGGGTCCAATTGTGGGAATAGTATCAGGCTTAGTTCTTGGCCTTTTCTGCTTTATAGCAAGTAAGATAGTCAAGAAAGGCTACACTAAATAGGTATCCTGCCCATATTTTCCTACATTTGTAGGAACTATACACCGTATATGAGAAGACTTTTACTTCTGTCTGCTTTACTTTTCCTTGCATTTAGTACTCAAGCACAAGATGGCAAATACTGGATTCAGTTTACCGATAAGAACGGCAGCCCGTATTCAATAAGCACACCTACACAGTATTTATCTGCACGGGCAATAGCACGCCGGGCAAAGTTTAGCATACCTATTCAGTTTAATGATTTGCCGCCGAACCCAAATTATATTGATAGTGTGATATCTAAAGGGGTGCAGTTACTTAATCGCTCTGGCTGGTTTAACGCTATTAGTATATATGCTGCCGATACAACTAAGCTGGCAGCCATTCGCAAATTACCATTTGTAAAGAGTGGCCGCCTTGTTAATATTATGGTTAAGCCTAAGAAGAATGCAGGTAAATACAAAGCACCACACGATAAATATGCAAACACCCATCAGCCTGAAAAAATAGACAGTATTGACTATGGTAATTCATACAATCAGGTTCATCAGATAAAAGTTGATTGTCTTAACAATATGGGATTCCGGGGCAAAGGCATGCGTATTGCAGTTATAGATACTCGTTTTGGCAGAGTAGATAGCTTACCGGCATTTGACACCTTAAGGACACGCGGTCAGATATTAGGCACATGGGATTTTGTATGGGAAATACCGTGGGTATTTGATACTACAACGGTGTATGATGCAAATTCAACAATGCCGAGTTACAGAGATGTCCATGGACAAGAGGTGCTTTCTTGTATTGCAGGTAATTTACCAACCCAATTGATGGGCGATGCTATGGATGCTGATTTTTATTTGCTTCGCACAGAAGATGCTTATTCCGAGCATATGATAGAAGTGGATAATTGGGCCTCAGCTGCTGAATATGCTGATAGCGCTGGTGCTAACATTATTACATCTTCTTTGGGATATAATATTTTTGATGAAGGCTTTGATAGCTTTACTTATGCAGATATGAACGGACGCACTTCAGTGGCAAGTATGGCTGCTACCATAGCTTCTGAGAAGGGTATGGTGGTGTGTGTTGCCGCTGGGAATGAAGCATGTGGTAATCCTAGTTCATGTTGGCAATATATCACTTCTCCCGGCGATGCTGATAGCATACTAACAGTAGGTGCAGTTGATCCTTCAGGAGCATATGCAAGCTTTAGTTCTACAGGCCCTACGCCGGATAAGAGAATTAAACCTGATGTAGTAGCACAAGGTGAAGGCGATGCCCTCGCTTACATTGGCGGAGGTGTGACTTTTGGTAGTGGAACATCCTTTGCTACTCCTCTTACAGCTGGTGCTGTAGCTAGTTTATGGCAGACAGATACCAATGCAAGTAATTTTAAAATAATGGATGCTATTAAGCAGAGCGCAAGTCAGTATACCCATCCCGATTCATTGTTGGGCTATGGTATTCCTGATTATTGCCTGGCACGAAGCATATTATTAGGAATAGAAAATAATCAGCCTGTTAGTTCTCTGGTAAAAAGCTACCCTGATCCTTTCACTGATCAAATTACACTAACCTTCTTCTCTTCAATAAAGCAAAATCTAAACGTTTCACTCTATAACTCTATAGGGCAAATGGTATATCATAGTGGTTATGTGGTAGCTTCGGGTGGTAATACATTAGTTACATTGAAAGGGTTGCAAGATCTTTCCAGCGGACTTTACTTTGTGGTTATGACGGATCAGTTAGGTATGACATTCACCAGTAAGGCGATGAAGCAATAAATTATTATTAAAGCCTCTCCCCTAATGGGGAGGATTTAGGAGGGCCACTTTACCTGCTCAAATACAAATTCCTTTCAGAGTATACTTCGTGGAAATATTCGTCTGTAAGGTCTTTTATAAAGTAAATAGCTTCGCCTGTTGATTTCATTTCAGGCCCGAGTTCCTTTTTAACGTCAGGGAACTTATCAAATGAGAATACCGGTATTTTTATAGCGTACCCTTCTTTCTTAGGATTAAACTTAAAGTCCTTAACCTTCTTTTCCCTAAGCATTACCTTGGTTGCATAATTAACGTAAGGTTCGTCGTATGCCTTACATATGAAAGGAACTGTACGTGATGCACGTGGATTAGCTTCTATGACATATACCTTTTCCTCTTTCACAACGAACTGTATGTTAATTAATCCAACAGTTTTCAATGCAACAGCTATTCGTTTGGTGTATTCTTCTATTTGTTTTATTACAGCATCACTTAAGTCAAATGTAGGCAACACAGCATATGAGTCACCAGAATGTATACCGGCAGGCTCAATGTGTTCCATAATACCAATTATGTAAACATCCTTGCCATCGCAAATAGCATCTGCCTCTGCTTCAATAGCGTTCTGTAAGAAATGATCTATCAAAATTTCATTGCCAGGAATATCTTCTAATAGGCTTACAACATGCTGTTCTAGCTCCTCTTCGTTAATTACAATCTTCATGCTTTGCCCACCCAATACATATGAAGGCCTTACCAGTAGTGGGAAGTCTAAGTTCTTGGCAAACTCAGTCGCTTCATCAGCAGTATGCACTACGCCAAACTTTGGGTATGGAATATTATTGTCGCGAAGGAGTGCAGAGAATTTTCCTCTGTCCTCGGCAAGGTCTAATGATTGGAAATCGGTACCTATAATTTTAATACCATAGCGTTCCATCTTTTCTGCCAGTTTAAGAGCAGTCTGTCCGCCAAGTTGTACTATAACACCCTCCGGCTTTTCATTCAGTATTATCTCGTAAATATGTTCCCAGAAAACAGGCTCGAAGTAGAGCTTATCCGCCACATTAAAATCTGTAGAAACGGTTTCAGGGTTACAGTTGATCATAATAGTTTCGTAGCCGCACTCTTTAGCAGCCAGCACACCATGTACGCAGGAATAATCAAACTCGATTCCTTGCCCAATGCGGTTAGGCCCTGAGCCTAATACAATAACTTTCTTTTTATCCGATGCTATTGATTCATTCTCTTCTTCAAATGTGGAATAGTAGTAAGGCGTTTTTGCTTCAAACTCTGCAGCGCAGGTATCTACCATTTTGAACACCCGCTTAATATCCATTTCTTCGCGGCGCTTTTTAAATACTTCACTTTCAAGGCAACGTAGTAAGTGTGCTATCTGCCTGTCTGCATAACCTTTTCGTTTAGCCTCAAGCATTATCTCCCGAGGAACATTGGCGATGGTATATTTTTCTAGGTCTTTTTCGAATAATACAAGCTCTTCAATCTGTCTTAAGAACCAAGTATCAATACGTGTAAGCTTATTAATTGTCTTTAACGGAATACCTAGCTTAATCGCATCGTAAACATGGAACACACGGTTCCAACTTGGATGCTCGAGGCTATGTAATATCTGATCTTGCTTTTTAAGTTCTTTGCCATCAGCGCCTAAACCATTGCGTTTTATTTCTAGAGACTGGCAGGCTTTCTGTAATGCTTCCTGAAATGACCTTCCTATGGCCATTACCTCGCCAACCGATTTCATTTGTAAGCCTATCTCACGGCTGGTGCCTTTGAACTTGTCGAAATTCCAGCGTGGTATTTTTACAATTACGTAATCAAGTGTAGGTTCAAAATATGCCGATGTGCTTTTGGTTATCTGGTTCTTCAGTTCATCGAGGTTATAACCAATAGCAAGTTTTGCGGCAATTTTAGCAATAGGGTATCCTGTTGCTTTTGAAGCCAATGCAGATGAGCGCGATACCCGCGGGTTGATTTCAATTGCAATAATATCTTCTGCTTCATCAGGGCTTACTGCAAACTGCACATTACATCCACCTGCAAAGTTCCCGATAGAGCGCATCATTTTTATGGCCAGGGTACGCATCTTCTGGTAAGTTGTATCAGAAAGTGTCATGGCAGGAGCTACTGTAATAGAGTCTCCTGTATGGATACCCATAGGGTCAAAATTCTCTATGGAACAAATAATAGTAACGTTATCATTATTGTCGCGCAATAACTCTAATTCAAATTCTTTCCAGCCTAGCATGGCTTTATCTATCAACACCTCATGAATAGGTGATGCATGTAAGCCCCGGTTAAGCGCTTCTTCGAATTCTTCTTTCTTATGTACAAATGCTGCACCTGTACCACCCAACGTAAAAGATGGGCGTATTACAAGGGGGAAACCCAGTTCCTGTGCTATTTCTTTACCTTCTAAAAATGAGTTTGCAATAGCTGAAGGAGCAACGCCTACTCCTATATCAAGCATGCACTTTCGAAATTTTTCTCTATCCTCAGTTATTTCAATGGTCTTAATATCTACGCCAATAAGCTTTACGCCGTATTTCTTCCAAATCCCCATTTCATCTGCTTTCATACAGAGGTTAAGGGCTGTTTGTCCGCCCATGGTAGGCAATACGGCATCAATTTTACGTTCTTCTAATATTTTGGTAATGCTTGCAACAGTAAGCGGTAAAAGATAAATATGGTCTGCGGTTACCTTATCCGTCATTATAGTTGCCGGATTTGAATTTATAAGTGTAACCTCAATCCCTTCTTCCCTTAATGAACGGGAAGCTTGCGACCCTGCGTAGTCGAATTCGCAGGCCTGGCCTATAACAATGGGGCCACTTCCTATAATTAAAACCGACTTTATGGAGTTGTCTTTTGGCATTTAGCTGTTGCTTTTTTCGGATTGCGAATTTATGTAATAATCAGGCGTATGGTATAGTTATTTTATGAACAAAAGGATATATTTGTTAATGAGATTTGTAAATGGATCAATTAATACTATTTACTAATTCCAATAACATTAATTTGAAAAATGACGCTGTTACATTTTATTATTGATTTTGGATCTAAATATGTGCAAGGAAATGATTCTTCGGGTTTTTGGAGGAGCCTATTGGGTGCATTTATTGGTTCAGCAACATCATTAACTGTATTTTATCTTGGTACCTGGAGAGAAAAGAGAAAAGAAAGAAGAATAAAAGCGGAGAACGATTTAAACACCTTAAAATATTTTGAATTATTGTTAAAGAATGCAATAAGCTTTGCTGAAAAACAAAGAGATGCATATCAAGAGCATTCAAAATCTCTGAAGGAAAAGCCACTGGAATACAATTTACTTAGAATTATTGTAGTAGATGATTTATTTAGACTCTTGAACAAGTTCAATCATGAAAGGATTTTCCACGCGTATGTAAACAGATTTGGAAATGATGAAACACATATAGGGAGGTTTCAGAAAATATTTAGCAAATTAGACTTTCTTTATAGGGTATATGAAGCCGCGAATAAATTACAAGAAGAGTATATTGAGGATTTAACGAAGAAAATGATTGATTATAAGGATATTGGAGAAGAGCAAACTCTTGTATATGCTGCAATAGTAACAGGTTCAATTAAAAAACAAAACCCTGAATTTGAAAAAGACGCATTTTATATTATGTTAAACACTTTAGGGATGACTTACCATAAAAATGCCCCATCCCCTAAAACCATAAAATACCTACAAGAAAAATTCATTGATCCTTTAAAGGTTTCCATCATGCAAAACTTCAAAGACAATGAAGATGCAATGAAACTTGCCTACAACTGTAGGAAAGCAACTTGGTTATATAACGATATTATTAAACGTTCCGAGTCGATGGCAGATAATTTTAATGAAGAATATCTACGATATAAAGAGGCAATAGATGAGCTAAAAGGAGTATCTAATGATTTAATTTAAAAGGTATTTATTTTATCAGGGTAACCCGACCTATATACTTATGGTCCTTATGAAATACATCGGTAACTTCAATTAACCAAACATAAGTATCCTCCTGGGCAATTTCACCCGATGCTCCATTTTGCACAACACCATTCCAGCCCGGATTCATCGCGTTTGTATGGTATATCTGCATTCCCCAACGGTCAAAAATCCACATTTCATAAGTAACTATACCAACTCCTTTGGCTGTAAAATACTCGTTAAGTCCATTGCCATTCGGTGTAAATGCATTCGGCACATAGATTACAAAGAAAGGCTCAATTTCAAGACATTTTGTGGTATCAGCCTTACAACCATGTACGTTAGTAACAGTTAAGTTCACGCAATAAGCTCCTGTATCTTGATAGGTATGCTGAGGATCTCTAACAATTCCTATAGAATCTGAACCGTCTCCAAATTGCCAGAACCAATTTATAATTCCATACTGGTCGGTGGATTCATCGGTAAAGTAAATAGTAGGATTCAAAATATTTGTAGGCTGAGGTGATAAAGAGAAGTTAGCTACAGGATAGCCAAATACATCTATATAATTATTAATAGTAAATGAGCCCTTACATCCATTGCTCGATGTAACAGTAAGGCTTACGGTATACACTCCGGGTTTGGTGTAGCAATGTTGTGGATTCTGGCTGCTACTGGTATCTCCATCTCCAAAATTCCAATCCCATGCAACAATTGTACCGGCACTTACAGTAGATTCATCAGTAAAGTTTACACATAATGGAGCGCAACCTTGTAATGTGTCAGCTTTCAAATTAACGACCGGGGAAGGATTAATCACTACAGTAACAGTGCTTTGTGCAGATGGAGTACCACATGCATCAGTAATTGTTACTGTATATGTTGTGGTTACAGTTGGTGACACGGTTAATGTGTCTCCAATATGTCCACCCGGAGCCCATGTATACGTATAAGTACTATCTCCGCCAGCACCTGTAGCAGTAAGTGTAACCTGGCCGCCAGCGCACATATTGGTTGGAGGGCCAGCCACTACAATCAGTGGATTTCGAACATGAACTGTAACTGTAGTATCACCAACACATCCGTTTGCATCGGTTGCCTGTACATTATATGTGGTGGTTGATGTTGGAGAAACTATGTAAGGTGAACCTGTAGTTGTACTATTCCAGGTATAGGTATAGCCTGGTGTGCCACCTGATCCTGTTGCGGTAAGTGTTGCTGATTGTGAGATACAGATAGTTTGATCGGGCACAGTAACAACTACCGGAGTCGGTTGTGTAATATGAGGATAGGTCCATGTTATACACCCATTACTATCTGTTACGGTGACAGTATAGATTCCT
>DATHOD010000109.1:0-5249 GCA_035485295.1 Bacteroidia bacterium | reverse complement strand
TTTACACCAATCGGTGTACAGGCACACATATATAAGTTTTGGTTTCTCTTTATTAAGTGATACCGCTTCTTTTACGCTTAGCCAATGAACTGCGCTGGTTTGTTTGGTGTTTTTTGTACAGCCAGCCAAAACAATTGTGGCAAAGAGCACCAGGGTAGCTATTTTTTTCATGGATAGGATTTAAATGCTAAAGGTAGTATTTCCTTAATAAGATAGCAGGTAACAAAAAGATACTCTATATACTTGTTTGCGACACCTATAGCCCATTTGTATTGGGCTGTGAGTATTATCACAAAGTGAGGTATATGGCGATTTGTTAAAAAACGAAGGAAAAAATGACTATCTTTGTCTAAATCGCAACATTCCCGAGGGGGGATTGGAATTGTAATCTAAATTATGGCAGTAAGTCCGGGTATTCGCTTCAGTTCGCAACAGCGCTCGTTTTTCCAAACCTTGCATGGTAGGGTAGACGAGTACTTCAAAACCAATAACTTATCAAAGAATGGGAATGGCTGGATGACAGTTAAGACCATTGCTATGTTCTGCCTTTATTTCAGCCCTTATTTCCTTATAGTATTTGGTGTAGTTACATCGGTTCCTTTAATGTTAGGCTTATGTGTTATGATGGGCTTTGGTATAGCCGGTATAGGCCTTGCCGTAATGCACGATGCCAACCATGGCAGTTATTCAAGTAATAGTAAAGTAAATATGCTTATAGGCTATAGCCTTAACCTTATTGGTGGGCACTACCTTAACTGGCAGCTTCAGCACAATACATTGCACCATACCTTTACCAATATACACGAACATGACGAAGATATAGAAGGTAAAGGCCTGCTCAGGTTCTCACCACATTCACCCTATAAAAAGATATTCCGCTTTCAGTTCCTATATGCATGGTTCTTTTATGGCTTACTTACCCTTTCTTGGGTGGTTATGAAGGACTATAAGCAATTGATACGTTACAACAAAATGGGCATGCTTAAGGCACGTAAGAAGAACTTCACTAACCAGTTTATTGCCCTTGTTGCATGGAAGCTATTTTACCTTGCCTATATGATAGGTATTCCTATGCTTGTATTGCCAATTGCATGGTGGCAAATACTTTTAGGCTTTGTTATTATTCACTTTACCGGTGGCTTAATATTGGGAATGGTTTTCCAACCGGCTCACGTAGTAGAGGACCTTAACTTCCCGCTACCCGATGAATCGGGTAATATTGAAAACGACTGGGCCGTGCACCAATTATATACCACTGCAAATTTTGCTCCTAAAGCAAGAGTGTTATCATGGTTTGTAGGTGGGCTCAACTACCAGGTGGAACATCATCTGTTTCCATCTATATGTCATCAGCACTATAAACACATTGCTCCAATAGTTCAGCGCACCGCGCAGGAGTTTAATTATCCTTACCACACACACCGTACCTTCCGTGGGGCCCTGGTGTCGCATACCCGTATGCTTATAAAGTTTGGGAAAAGACCGTAATTGTAATTTGTGATTTAGGATTTATGAATTTAGATTTAGAGCAATTCCTAAATCTTAATTCTGAATTGATTTTATTCATTACTTATTTCCCATTATATTTATGGCATAAAGCTCCATAATGGTATTAAGAAAATTTATCCTTTTTATAGTATTCTTTTCTTCTTTGCTTTCAACAGTTTTTGCTCAAAAACACATTGTTGATTCGATGTACAGCGTATTGAGCATCGAGAAGGATGATACGAACAAAGCAATGACGCTTAACATGTTAAGCAATAGGCTTTGGAGGATGGATAATAATGACACAGCAATGGCTTATGCTGAAAAGGCTGAAGTCTTATCGGAAAAGCTGATGTATAAAAAGGGCATTACATCTGCATTCAGGAATATCGGCACTATTTATTATAATAAAGGTATTTACCCAAAAGGACTTGAATACTTTTTGAAGGCGCTGACCATTGATAAAGAAGCCGCGTATAAAAAAGGTATTTCCGGTGATTTAACATCCATTGCAAATGTGTATTATTTCCAGGCCGATTATTCCAAAGCGCTCGATTATTACCAGCAGGCCCTTGATATAGCCGAAGAGGTGAAGGACAAAGAAAACATTGCCCGTAATTTGGGTAATATGGGGAACATTTATCATAAACAGGGTAACTACCCTAAAGCCCTTGAGTATGATATTAAGGCACTTGAAATAAAGCAAAAAATTGGGGACAAAAGTGGTACTGCAAATACACTTAGCAATATTGGGCAAATATATAGTAAGGAGCATGACTATAGCAAAGCGCTGGAATATGACTTTCAATCGCTTGCTGTAGCCAGAGAAATTGGATATAAAAGTATTATTGCCCTTGATCTGGCCAATATTGGAAACGTATATACAAAGCAAAAACGTAATGCTATTGCGAAGGCATATCTTGATTCAGCTATAGTGCTTTCAAAAGATATAAAAGGGAAAGAGATACTAAAGGGCGCGTATGAAGTGATGGCTTTATTAGATAGCGCTACAGGCAATTACAAATCAACATTTGAAGACTACAAAAATTATATTGTGTACCGCGATAGTTTAATAAATGAAGCCAATACCAAGAAGACAGTTCAGGCAGAAATGAATTTTGATTTTGAACAGAAACAGGCAGTTGAAAAGGCTGAACAGGATAAGAAGGATGCCATAGCAGAACAACAACGAAAGAAACAAGCTGTAATACGCAATTCGTTTATTGCGGGCTTTGTATTAATGCTTGCGCTGGCATTCTTTATCTATAGAGGATACAGGCAAAAGAGAGAAGCCAATATTTTTATTACAAAACAAAAAGAGGAAGTCGAAAAGCAGAAAAATATAGTTGAAGAACAGAAAAAACTTGTCGAGCAGCAGAAGGACCTGGTAGAAGAAAAGAACAAGGAGATATTGGATTCTATAACTTATGCCAAACGCCTGCAGGATGCTATTTTGCCACCGCTGAGTTTAATAAAACAATATTTGCCCGATTCGTTTGTGTTATACAAACCTAAAGATGTTGTGTCGGGTGATTTTTACTGGATGGAGAAAGCAGGCGGCACTATTCTAATTGCCGCAGCCGATTGTACAGGTCATGGTGTGCCGGGTGCATTGGTAAGTGTAGTTTGCTCCAATGCATTGAACAGGACAGTAAAAGAGTTTAAGATAACCGAACCTGGCAAAATATTAGATAAGGTACGTGAGCTTGTATTAGAGACATTTGAAAAGAGTGAAAGTAATGTGCAGGATGGAATGGATGTATCGCTTATAGCAATAAGTCGTCAGTCGTCAGTAAACAGTATAGAAATACAATGGAGTGGTGCTCATAACCCATTGTGGTATATTCAGGATAATGAAATAAAGGAAGTAGCCCCGGATAAGCAGCCAATAGGTAAGTTTCATTTGCAAAAACCATTTTCAACACATTCGCTGGGGTTAAAGAAGGGTGATATATTGTATTTATTTACCGATGGGTATGCCGATCAGTTTGGAGGGCCCAAGGGCAAAAAGTTTAAATACAAACAATTAAGTGATAAGTTAAAAGAGATAAGTGATAAGCCAATGGCGGAACAAAAAAATATTCTGGAACAAACCCTTGAGAATTGGAAGGGAGACCTCGAACAGATTGATGATGTGTTGCTGATTGGAATAAGAGTGTAATTTAGCGATGATCTAATATTATTGGCAATACATGAAACGCATACTTTTTACCTTTTTATTTTTCATTTTTAGTTTTTCACTTTTTGCTCAGCAGCATGTTATAGACTCTATTAAGAATGTAATAAAGAGCGAGCTTGATGATACCAACAAATTGAAAAGCCTGACTGTATTACTTGATAAGCTGTTGACGGTTGATCAATCTGATACTGCCCTTGTGTACGCAATAAAAACGCAAAAGCTGGCGGAGAAAATCGATTCTAAGATAGGCCTGGCAAAGGCTTATCATAATATGGGGCTTATATATAATAATCAAGCCAATTATACGCTTGCTATAGAATACCATAACAAGGCGCTTGCTTTATATAAGGAAACAGGTTATAAGGCCGGGGTGGCCAGCAGCCTTGGTAATATTGGCAATGTATACAGTGAACAGGGCAATTATCCGCAGGCCCTGAATTATTACTTAGATGCCTTAACACTGCATAAGGAAATAGGAAATAAAAGGGGCATGTCGAATTGCATGGGAAACATTGGGAATATTTATGATATGCAGGAAGAGTATTCAAAAGCAATTAGCTATGATTCAAGCGCCTTAGTAATAGACAGGGAATTAAAAGATGACGAGAACCGTGCTTTTCACCTTGGCAATATAGGCGTGATATATAATGAAAAAGGTAATTACGAAAAAGCGCTCGAGTGCCAGTTTGAAGCCCTGAAGATAGTAGAGAAGATGGGTGACAAGGAAGATATGGCAAATGATTATGGCAATATTGGGAATGTATACGATAACCAGGGGCATCCTGACAAGGCACTCGAATGTGATTTTAAAGCCCTGTCATTATTCCGCCAGGTTGATGATAAGGTGGGCGTTGCCAATAACCAGGGTAATATTGGTATTATCTATATCAAGCAAAGGAATTACAAGCTGGCAAAAGCATATACTGATTCGGCTCTTGCCCTTTCGAAAATAGTGGGAGAGAAGGAAGAAATTAAAAGCGCTTATGGCTATAAAGCCGCTATAGATAGTGCTAATGGCGATTATAAAGCAGCCCTAGATGATTTTAAAATGTTTGTGGCCTATAAGGATAGCATGATGAATGAAGCAAACACCAAAAAGACAGTACAAGCCGAAATGAATTACCAGTTTGAACAAAAGCAGGCACTTGAAAAGGCAGAGCAGGATAAGAAGGATGCAGTAACAGCTGCAGATAAAAGAAAGCAGAACATAGTTACTTCATTAGTTGCAATTGGGTTATTGCTGGTGCTTGTATTTGCGTTTGTATTGCTTAACAGGTTTAGGGTAACGAATGAGCAAAAGAAAATAATAGAAGAACAGAAGTTGATTGTAGAGGAAAAGAATAAGGATATTACAGATAGTATTCATTATGCTTCGCGTATACAAAGGGCCCTGCTTACTACCGATAGTTACATAGGTAATCAGATAAGTGAATATTTTATATTATTTAAACCACGCGATATTGTAAGTGGTGATTTTTACTGGGCCAATGCATTGCAGGAAAATGGCAAAAAGAAATTCTTGATATGTGCCGGCGATTGTACAGGGCATGGTGTACCGGGTGCATTTATGAGTCTGCTGAATATA
>DATHOD010000108.1:0-15563 GCA_035485295.1 Bacteroidia bacterium | reverse complement strand
CAAACAAAAAAAGTGGAATATTAAAATCCAGAAAATGCTTAAAGAATAAGATAGCTATCTGGATACTGTCATTAGAATTAGGTTTTATAATTGAGGTTGTTGAAAAATGAATCTTCGTTTTCACGACCTCACCGCTTTTATTCCCCTCTCGTTGCTCACTGATTATCTAATTTAATATTAAGGAGTTCGCGATTGCTGCGTCTACATTCCGCAATTGATTAATGAGAGGGGAGGCAGATGAGACCTACTTAAATGCAGATACTCTCATAATATCTAATTACCCTCTCCTGTTAGGAGGAGAGGGTAGGGTGAGGTAGATTGGGGTTGTTGAAAAATGAATCAGTTTCCTATTGTATAAGGGAATTGGGTGTAGTAATTTTGCATTTACTATCCCCTCCAGCCTCCCCATCCCGAGCACTCGGGAGGGAGGTTATAGTGAAATCTCCCCCGGAACGACGTTGTGTCGTTCTTTGATATATTAATCGGCCCTCATCCTGTGTCCTTCTCCCTAAGGAGAAGGAATGATTCTCCCTCTCCAAAGGGAGAGGGTCTGGGGTGAGGGCGACATAATTCGCGAGAAAAATTAAAACCGCCACTTTCCGACACATTTTTTGATAAACGCTTTGAAAATCAATCAACAAATTGAAAAAAATAAAATGTCGCGAATGTCGGATTTCGCTAAATTATGACGGTTATCGGGTTGACAAAGGTTGACAGAATTTGGGTGTTTTTCAGGAAAGCCTATTTGATTATCAAGCTATTATCTTTTTAAGAGGCCAAAAAGTGTCAACCCATTTGCAACAAACGCTTTTAGAAAAATGTAAATAGCTGTTAACCAAATATTTGATGCAATATGACTGCTAAAAATTGCAGAAAGATGCAAGAAATTGCAGCTTTTCCGAGTAGAAATTACGAATTATGAATTAACAAGCAAATCTAGGGGCATTTTTAATTTTACTTTTTCAAAATTTCATTGCCCGTGCCTATTAAAACTAAATGTAAATTTGAACCCGAAGATTTAAAAATATTCGTGTATGTCAACCATAAAACAATACCTCACTTCATCGGTCGGTAAAAAAGTAGTAATGGCAGCCACAGGTTTGTTCCTGTGCGTATTCCTTATAGAACATCTTTACGGAAACGTATTGCTTTACTTTAATGACGGTGGAGTTGCATTTAACGAATACTCGCACGATGCAGTTCGCAACATACTTATCCGCATTATTGAAATATTCCTTTTTATTGCAATAGTAGTGCACGTAATACAAGCCATTATCATTACCCGCGAAAACAGTATGGCACGCCCTGTTAAGTATGCTGTTTCTACATCTACCGAAGGCAGTTCATGGTTCTCACGCAATATGGGTATAACAGGTTCTGTGGTGTTTTTCTTTATTTCAATTCACCTGTATCACTTCTTTCTTCCATACCGTATCACATCATTGCCGGGTGGAATAACTTTAGCACAATCAGTAAAGATTGCATTCCAAAATCCTATTTATGTTGCTATTTATGTTGCCGGTGTAACATTTTTGTTTTTCCATTTGGTACATGCATTCAGGTCAGCTTTCCACACATTAGGACTCAGCAATAAAAAATATATCCCGGTATGGGGAATGGTTGGAAAAGGCTTTGCATGGATAATGTATATTGGTTTTGTTTCATTCCCAATCCTTTTCTACTTAGGCATTGCAGGCAAGTCGATTATAATACCATAGAGTTTATAAAGTTCTTAAAGTTTGTAAAGTAGAAAGTAATACCAGAGAACAAGAGAAAGTCACAGAGCGCGGGACATGAAGATTGAAAAATTTGAAGATATTATTGCATGGCAAAAGGCAAAAGAAATGACAGTATTGATATATAATAGTTTTAAGGGTAACGATTTTGGTTTTGACCGGCAGATACAACGAGCAGGAGTATCGGTAATGAATAATATTGCGGAAGGTTTTGAAAGAAGGACAAATAAGGAGTTCAAGCAGTTTTTGTTTATTGCAAAAGGCTCTTGTGGCGAAGTAAGATCTATGCTTCATCTCGGAAAAGAACTCAATAAGGTTCCGGAAACGGTATTCAATAGAATATTTGCATTAGCAGAAGAAATATCTAAAATCTTATCTGGTCTCATTAAAACTCTAAACGCTTGACTTTATAAACTTTAAAGACTTTACGAACTTTGCACTTTATGAACTTTACAAACTAATAATATGGCACAATTAGATTCCAAAATCCCTCCCGGAGATCTTTCTAAGAAATGGACTGATTTTCGTTCTACAGTAAAGCTGGTTAACCCTGCCAATAAACGCCACCTCGAAGTTATTGTGGTGGGTTCAGGTTTAGCAGGTGCTTCTGCTGCAGCATCATTAGCTGAAATGGGATATAAGGTGAAAGTATTTTGTTTCCAGGATAGTCCGCGCCGTGCACACAGTATTGCTGCACAAGGTGGTATAAATGCTGCCAAGAATTATGCAAACGATGGGGACAGTACCTTCCGTCTTTTTTACGATACTATTAAGGGTGGTGACTTCCGTGCACGTGAAGCAAATGTTTATCGTTTAGCTGAAGTTAGCGCTAATATTATTGACCAATGCGTTGCTCAGGGTGTGCCTTTTGCCCGTGAATACGGAGGATTGCTTGATAACCGTTCTTTTGGCGGTGTGCAGGTATCACGTACTTTTTATGCAAGGGGCCAAACAGGACAACAACTTTTGTTAGGTGCATACAGTGCACTTAACCGCCAGATAAATAAGAAACAGGTTAAAATGTATAGCCGCCACGAGATGCTTGAGGTGGTAATGATAGATGGTAAAGCACGCGGTATCATTGCCCGTAACCTTGTTACCGGTGAATTAGAAAGACACTTTGGGCATGCAGTTTTATTGGCCTCAGGCGGATACGGAAACGTATTCTATCTTTCTACCAATGCGATGGGTTCGAACGTTACGGCAAGTTGGAAAGCATATAAGAAAGGAGCTTACTTCGGTAACCCTTGCTTTACACAAATTCACCCAACATGCATTCCAATTTCAGGTGACCACCAATCAAAACTTACGCTGATGTCGGAGTCATTACGTAACGACGGTAGGGTTTGGGTGCCAAAGAAAAAGGATGATCCGCGTAAAGCGACAGATATTCCGGAAGATGAAAGAGATTATTTCCTGGAAAGACGTTACCCTGCTTTTGGTAACCTTGTACCACGCGATGTTGCATCTCGTGCTATTAAGGAAAGGTGCGATGCAGGCTATGGAGTAGGTGGTTCTAAACTGGCTGCTTACCTCGATTTCTCGGATGTTATTAAAAGGACCAGCGAAAAGGCTGTAAGTGAAAAGTATGGCAACCTTTTTGAAATGTATGAAAAGATAACAGGCGAGAATCCATATAAAACACCTATGCGTATTTACCCTGCAATCCACTACACAATGGGTGGCCTTTGGGTAGATTATAATCTTATGACAACGGTTCAAGGCTTATATGCATTAGGCGAATGTAACTTCTCCGACCACGGTGCAAACCGTTTAGGAGCATCTGCATTAATGCAAGGTTTAGCTGACGGATATTTTGTAATACCGTACACTATTGGTGCATACTTAGCCAATGAAATTGGTACGAAAGCTATTCCTACTTCCCATGCTGCTTTTGAAGAAGCTGAGAAATCAGTTAAGGCCAACATCGACAAATTAATGGCGATAAAAGGTACTAAGTCGGTAGAGCATTTCCATAAAGAACTTGGTAAGATAATGTGGAACAAATGCGGAATGGCTCGTAACGAAAAGGGCTTGACAGAAGCGAAAGTTGCAATTAAAGCATTGCGTGAAGAGTTCTGGAAAGATGTTCGAGTACCAGGCGGAGCGAATGAATTCAATCCTGAACTAGATAAAGCAGGCCGTGTGGCAGACTTTATGGAATTAGGAGAACTTATGATAGAGGATGCACTTAATCGTCGTGAATCATGCGGCGGGCATTTCCGTGAAGAGTTCCAGACTGAAGAAGGCGAGGCAAAACGTGACGATAATGGATTTGCATATGTGGCTGCATGGGAATTTAAAGGCGTTGGCAACCCTGCAGAGTTGCATAAAGAAGAATTGAAATTCGAAGCGATACACCTGGCCCAAAGAAGCTACAAATAGTAGCAGACATATTTAATTTGCGCCCACAAAGGCGCCGTTAATCTTCTAAAACACCCCATGAATAAGAAGATAAATTCGGCATCTACCCATGATGGAATCCCTATTTCGGTTTCCATAGGTTCAGCACTTGAGGCAGAGCACATGAAAAGAGGGCAGAGCATAAATCTCACCCGGTTACTCTATATCTGCTTCTTGTCAGTCCTTAATGCATTATTAGTTGGTGTAATTGCCAAGCTAATGGTATACCTGATTGGCTTTGTAACAGGCATCTCGTTTTATGGAACTGTTTCGTCAGGTGAGTCATCACCAGTTGGTAATCACCTGGGTATATGGGTAATACTTGTTCCTGTTATAGGTGGTGTGATTGTGGGTTTCATGGCTCGATATGGTTCAATGGCAATACGAGGACATGGCATACCAGAAGCAATGGAACAGGTGCTAACTAATGAGAGTAAGATAAAGCCAATAGTTACATTATTAAAACCGCTTTCGGCTGCTGTTTCAATTGGTACCGGTGGCCCTTTTGGTGCTGAAGGTCCTATTATTGCAGCAGGTGGAGCTTTCGGTTCACTCATCGGACAATTGCTGCGTATTACAGCATATGAAAGGAAAGTACTTTTAACGGCCGGTGCTACCGCAGGTATGGCGGCAATCTTTGGAAGCCCAGTGGCAGGCATAATGTTAGCCATTGAACTTCTCCTTTTTGAGTTCTCTCCACGATCAATTATACCCGTAGCACTGGCTTGTATAACAGGAGCTGCCTGCCACATCTTATTCTTTGGTTTGCATCCTATGTTTTCCATGCCTTATGTTCCTGCACCTGATCAGTTGCAATTAGTAATATATATTTTAATAGGGGCCTTGGTAGGCTTGGCATCAGTAGGAGTTACTAAGCTGGTATATTTAATTGAAGATGGGTTTGAGAAACTACCTATACACTGGATGTGGTGGCCTGCAATTGGCGGAGTTGCAGTTGGTGTAGTTGGGTACTTTGCTCCTTCTACTATGGGAGTTGGATACAGCAACATTAGTGGAATACTAAGTGGTAGCCTAAGTATAAATATGCTGCTTGTGTTCTGTATTTTGAAGTTTGTTTCATGGTCTATATCCTTAGGCAGTGGAACATCTGGTGGTACACTGGCACCCTTGTTTACTATTGGTGGTGCCTTGGGCGCTTTAATTGCTATTGGTATTAATATGCTATTTCCATCTTTGGGATTGAGTGCATCTATTGCCGGACTAATTGGTATGGCGGCAATGTTCTCAGGAGCATCGAGGGCTTTTCTTACGGCAGTTATATTTTCACTTGAAACAACTCAACAGCCTCATTTAATACTTCCGCTTTTAGGAGGGTGCGCTGCAGCTTACTTCATGTCCTTTGCATTAATGAAGAGCACTATAATGACTGAGAAAATAGGACGCCGTGGTGTTAATACCCCCGATTCTTATATGCCAGATGTGTTACATAGCTTCTCAGTAAAAGACGTGTTAAAAGAGGAAATAAACATCCTTGATGCTGATAATACCATTGCTCAAGCCCGCAGGTATATTGATGAAGCAGGTGAGAAGAACTTATACCTTGCTTTTGCTGTAGTAGATGAAAAAGAAGGTGATAGCTTGCTTGGGGTGATAAGCATGCAACAGATATTCAGTTCAAATTATATAGGCGATGAGGTGCTCAGAACCCTTGTG
Source organism: Bacteroidia bacterium (assembly GCA_035485295.1). GTDB lineage: Bacteria > Bacteroidota > Bacteroidia > JABEUT01 > JABEUT01 > JABEUT01. The sequence continues at coordinate 9,750 of DATHOD010000108.1, read as the reverse complement.
AAGCATAATCCAGTGATAGTTCATGAAGATGACATGCTGCAGAAAGCAATGGATGAGATGTTAGAACACAAAGTAGATATGGTGCCTGTAGTAAGCAAAGAAGAAGACCAGCATTTAAAGGGTATCCTTACTTATCGTGATGTGATGCAAGCTTATGAATTGAGAAGAAAAGAATCAGTTGATGAAAAGAGATCTATCTCAGTTAGGAAGAAAGGTATACGCGTGATTGCAAAGGGTAGAAGGTGGATCAAAAGACATTAATCCAATTAAGCAATTGCAAATACGATTTAGATCAATGACCCATTTCAGACATGAAGCGTATGCGCATTAAGCGTATATCTTCTTCTGAATAGTCAGTTGTACCAAGTTCTTCAAGTGCCGCTTCCAACGAATCTGATGCTGCAGTTCTGAAGTATTCAAATACCTCATCTTGCCTATCCTCGTCAATCACTTCATCTATATAATACCTAATATCAACCTTAGTACCTGAAGAGACTATAGTCTCGATTTCGTCTAACAGGGCAGGGAACTTCAATCCTTTGGCATTAGCCATATTCTCAAGGTTCACTTTCCTGTCAATACTCTGAATGATATAAACCTTTAAGCCTGATTTATTTACAACAGACTTAACAACTATATCCTGCGGACGTTCTATCTCGTTTTCCTCTACATATTTGGCTATAAGGTCAGCAAATGCTTTACCGAACTTCTCAGCTTTATTCATTCCAACACCTGTAATTCTTGATAACTCCTCAAGATTAACAGGATAGTGCGTTGCCATTTCTTCCAATGATGTTTCCTGAAATACCACAAATGGAGGCAGTTTCATTTTGGTTGCGGTAGACTTACATAAGTCTTTAAGCATAGCATAAAGGGTAGGATCGGTAGCACCTCCGCCTTTTTGAGCGGCAGCCATTACAATTTCCTCTTCTTCATCGTCTTCAGCTGCGTAGTCATGGTCCTTAGCAAGCATTATAGAATGAGGCTTCTTAAGGAAAGCTTTACCTAATGCGCCTAATCTAAGTACACCATAGGTTTCTATATCTTTTTCAAGGTAATCCATTACCAGGGCTTGGCGTATAATAGCATTCCAGAATTTCTCTTCCTTGCCATCATCAACACCGTCACCAAATATTTCAAGCTTATCGTGCTTGTATGATTTTACCGCTGAGGTTAAGTTACCTGTTAGAACATCTACTATATGCTTGGCTTTAAACTTCTCTTTTGTTTCCTTTACTGTTTCCAGCAATAACTCTAAATCGTCTTTACCTTCAAACTGTGTTTTAGGGTGCAGGCAGTTATCGCAGTTACCGCAATTCTTTTCGTGGTAGGTCTCGCCAAAATAGTGCAAAAGCATTTTACGCCGGCATACCGAACTTTCCGCAAAAGCAAGGGTTTCCTGTATAAGCTGTTTGCCAATTTCCTGTTCAGCTACCGGTTTATCTTTCAGGAACTTCTCCAGTTTCTTTACATCTTCATAGCTATAATATGTAATACATTTGCCTTCACCCCCATCGCGCCCTGAACGGCCTGTTTCCTGGTAATAGCTTTCAAGGCTCTTAGGTATATCGTAGTGAATTACAAAACGTACATCTGGTTTATCAATACCCATACCGAATGCTATAGTAGCCACCATAACATCAATACCTTCCATCAGGAATTTATCTTGTGTCTGGTCGCGGGTAGGCTTATCCATACCGGCATGGTAAGGCAATGCCTTAATACCATTTACCTGTAATGTCTGTGCCAATTCTTCTACCTTTTTGCGGCTAAGGCAATATACTATGCCCGATTTGCCCGTATTCTGGCGGATAAACTTTATAATCTCCTTTACTGCATTATGCTTAGTCCTTACCTCGTAATAAAGGTTAGGGCGATTAAAAGAAGATTTAAATACTGCAGCTCCTTGAATATCAAGGTTCTTTATAATGTCTTCCTGCACTTTAGGGGTAGCAGTAGCTGTTAATGCTATAATAGGAACTCGACCTATTTGTTCAATGAGTGGGCGTAATCTGCGGTATTCAGGGCGGAAATCATGTCCCCATTCCGATATACAGTGTACCTCGTCTATAGCAAAAAATGAGATCTTAACCTTTTTAAAGAAAGCCACATTAAGATCCTTAGCTAATGACTCAGGGGCTACATAAAGCAATTTAGTATCTCCACGTAGTACCTCTTCTTTTACCTTGTTTATCTGTGACTTAGATAGGGAAGAGTTAAGAAAGTGAGCTATTTCATCTTTGGTACCAAAGGTGCGCATTATATCTACCTGGTTCTTCATAAGGGCTATAAGTGGCGATACAATAACAGCTACACCATCGCTGAGCAGGGCAGGTAACTGGTAACAAAGTGACTTACCGCCACCTGTTGGCATAATAACAAAGGTATCTTTCCCGTTAAGTACGTTCTTAATAATCTCTTCTTGCTGAGCCTTGAAATTGGAAAAACCGAAAAACTGCTTTAAATAATCACGTAAGGAAGTATCTTTTGCCACTGCGGAACCCATTTTTATAATTTTGTAGCGTAAATATAATGAAAATAGTCCATACTGCAACGTGTTAGAGATAAGTTGCCATATTTAGAAAATTACTTGCCTTATTTCAAAGACAAAACCCCAAAACCTAGAACCATTAAGCCTTAGATAATATATATACATCTCTACCAAATTAGTTCTGTATTTTTGGCAAACACATTTTTAAGCGTTCAGTTTTTTTGATGAAGCATAAAACGATATTATTCACTGGTTTTCTTCTTTTTGCATTTGCACTGAACAGTAGTGCCAGTGTAATTAAGGATACTACCGCTTCCAAAAATGTGCACGACGTTACCCGAATATTTAACGAGCAGACCCTTGCTCCATATAACTTGTGGCACCAACGCTATTGGACTGTAGATACAATGCCAGCTAACTTACACCAGTTCATATCCCAATATAACCTTGGTAACACCGGCTTGCCCGATGTTCCTGTTGTCTTTTGCAATAACACTTCGCCACTGGGTTTTTATTATGCCAACGACCACCTTTCAGAGTATATCAGGTCCGATACAAGTATTCGGTATTACAATACACGTGCCCCTTATACTTCATTCTTTTATGTTACCGACCCGCAGATACACCAGATGCTTAGCCTCTATCATTCCCAGAACTTTGGCAAGAAGTTAAATGTTGCTTTTGAATTTCACCGAACACGGTCAGAAGGACTATATGTGAACCAGGGTACTAACCTTAACCAGGCTGCCTTTACTGCCAACTATAAAAGTAAAAGATATGTTGCTTTTGCTAATGTAATGTACGATGTAATGAAGATTCAGCAGAATGGGGGCATAGCTGCCGATTCTGATTTAAACAATCCACAATTTGGTGACAGGCAAACAGTACCTACATACTTAACCCAGGCAAATACTGCCATATGGGAGAAGTCGTTTCACCTGCAACAGTATTATTTCTTTGGGTATAAGAGCGATGATACGCTTCACAACAGGCCACTGTTTTATCTATCACATTCTTTACGACTAGCAGGCCATTCAAACATGTATAGCGATCCTGAAGATTCTACTAACGTAAGGGTTTATAACCATCATTATCACGATACGGTTAGCAATTACGACTCATTACATTATAATGAATTCTCAAACGACCTGTCTATTGGTAGTGGTCAAGGTATGCCGTTCTTAAAATGGGAAGCAGGAGTAAAGCAACAATGGATTCATTTTGTTGATTTTGTTGGAGAACCCGTTGAAGGCAGTACAACAATTCTTCTTTATTCACAGCAGTTTACCGATACTATACTTACAAACCTTATTGCCCATGCCCGTGTGTATAATACCTTCATGAAAGAGAGATTGTATTTCGGGGCGGAAGGTGAAGAAGTCTTTTCAGGCAATAATAAAGGTGATGTAAAGGGTATGGCTGAACTTGGTGTGAAGATTGATTCCTTAAGAAGAATCACACTGAAAGGAAATTACTCTTCTCAGGCCCCTGATTTTATATACCAGCTTTACCATGGGAATAATTTTGAATGGAGGAATGATAGCCTGAACAGGGTAACTACTTCAGCTGCATCGCTTATATATGAAGATGCAAAATGGCACTTAGGTTTTAAAGTAGAAGCAACGCAGATTACAAACCTTATGTATTTCAATACTCTTGCACTTCCTGCCCAATATACTCCTGCCATAAATATCTTAACTGCCACATTCACCAAAGAATTCTCTTTCCGTCATTGGCATTTGAATACAAAAGAAGTGTACCAACAAGTGCCTGATGATGTTCCTTTGCCTTTACCGCAATTTGTTGCTGAGAATAGTATTTTTTACCAGGGCTTTTTGTTCAATAGGGCATTGGTATTAAAAGCCGGTATAGATGTGTTTTACAATACAGCTTACCAGGTGTATGCTTATATGCCGGTATATAACCAATTTTATATCCAAGATCAGCAACAAATCGGTGGATATGTTTACCTCAATCCTTTCGTTTCATTCCGTATAAAGACATTCAGAATGTTTGTGAAGTTCGAAAATGTTGGCTCAGGTATTCTTACTCAATCTAATAGTTATTATGCTTACGTGCTACATTACCCAATGACCGACCGAGTATTGCGTTTCGGCATCTCTTGGGATTTTTGGAACTAAAGGTCAGAGACTGATTTTTATCCCTACATTTGATTCAACCAAATAGAAACGTTTGTGGAAATAGTTCCCTTAAAATGTACGGTCTGCGGTGCAGCAATTGAAAACTATCACGGACAATCGGAAGTTAAATGCAGTTATTGCGGAGCTATTCAAGAGATTGAACCTGAACAATTAACGCCTGTAAGGAACAAAACCACCTTAACTGCAGCTATAATAATCCTGGGTATCATTGTTCTATTCGGAGCCATTTCGGTCTCATTAGATATGGGTGCAAAGCATTTATCTCAACCAGTTGTTACGAAAGATTCTATAACAAATAGGAATAAAGACACCAATAAAGAGTCTCCTAAAAAAGTAGATAACGGAGATCCATTAAGTAAGTAGTAGAATCCAAATTTCTTGCCACGAATTAATCCCCTCCGTCCGAGGGGTGAAGGGGTGGGTATGCTCCGACACATTTCTGTCATTTTCTGTCTATTTTGGCAAGTTTCAGGACATTAAAAAAGTTAATTATTTGATTCTCTATATGTTGTAATTCAAAATGAATTTTTATGACAAATTTGCCTGTTTGCCCCTCTGCTTCTCCCCAATGTATGGATACAAAGACAGGATATCTAGAATGTAGCGCCTCTCCCGCTTGGGAGAGCAACGGTGAGGGCAGATAAAACGCAACGCAATTTGACACAGAATGATGTTTTATGTTGCATTTTAAAGGCAAAGTCATTGCTGTTCAATGTATTCAATATCATTCTTGCATATGATTTATTAGTCATAGTTTCTACATACCATTAAAGTATGGGGGAAGGAGAAAGTTAAATCAATAAGCTAATCGCTTATCTCTTATAGTTTATCTCTATTATGCAAAATTACTACACCCTCCTATTCCATTTTCAGAAAATCTTTGTATTTCTCAACAACCCAAAAACATCCTTGGAAATAGTTATGGTTTTTGGCTCGCGAATTCATAATTGTAAGAAACAGTTAACTACTGAGCACCCTCTAATTATGCTTTTTAGTGTTAAGAAGTGTGAATGATGTAACTAATGCCTAAAACAATGTAATACGTATAGCAGGTATCATATTCACTTTTGTACCCTTATATTTTAAATAAAAATTTAACTAAAGCAATTCATATGAAAGCACTTGTATATCATGGACCTGGTAAGAAAGCATGGGAAGAAAAAACAAAACCAACAATAACGAAACCAACAGACGCTGTTATAAAAATCCTTAAGACTACTATATGTGGAACTGACTTACATATAATGAAAGGTGATATGCCTCTAGTTGCAGATGGAAGAACCTTAGGACATGAAGGAGTAGGCATTATAGAAGAAGTAGGAGCTTCAGTGAGCAATTTTAAAAAGGGAGACCATGTAATTATATCATGTGTTACATCTTGTGGTAAATGCGAGTATTGTAAAAAAGGCATGTATTCACATTGCTTAGACGGTGGTTGGATACTTGGTTATATGATTGATGGGACACAGGCTGAATATGTAAAAATACCACATGCCGATAATAGCTTATATCATATTCCGGATGGTGCTGATGAAGAAGCCCTTGTGATGTTGAGTGATATTTTACCCACTGGTTTTGAATGTGGCGTATTAAACGGGCAGGTAAAACCAGGTGATACTATAGCCATTATCGGCGCAGGGCCAATAGGTTTGGCTGCATTACTAACCTCTCAGTTTTACACGCCAGCAGAAATTATAATGGTAGATATGGATGATAACCGCTTGGAGGTTGCCAAAACCTTTGGTGCGACACAGGTTATTAATAGCAGTGACGGAAAAGCCGTTGAAAAAATAATGGAGATTACGAATAAAAAAGGTGTTGATGTGGCTATTGAGGCTGTTGGGGCTGAGGCCACCTTTGAATTATGTACTAATATTATTAGTCCCGGTGGCCATATTGCCAATATAGGGGTTCATGGGAAAAGTGTTACCCTGCATATGGAAACGCTTTGGTCGAAGAATATAACAATTACTACTCGTCTTGTTGATACCGTTACAACACCTATGTTGTTTAAGACCGTACAATCAAATAGAATACAACCTAAAAAACTTATTACACACCATTTTAAGCTCGACGAGATTGTTGAGGCCTATGAAACATTTGGGAATGCAGCCAAAGAGAAAGCATTGAAGGTAATACTGACAAGTTAATTTAATAGAACAAAAAAATGAAGAAAATACTTATAGCAGCTTTAGTTGCAGGCCTTGTATTATTAGTCTTTAGTATTCTAGGGCTCTACTTAACGGTCTGGTTATTTCCGGGTATTGCAGTGCAGTATTTCGATCCGGCATTTGATGTACAACCAAGCAGGTTTATGCTCTACTGCTTACACCCATTCATAATAAGCATGGCCCTTTCATTATTTTGGGTTAGGGTAAGAAAAATCTTAACAGGCTCATTTATTCCACGCGGCATTGAGTTTGGCATAATGTATGCAGTCATTGCCATATTCCCGATTATGTGGATGATATATAGTGCCATGAATGTTTCCCTGGCGCTTGTTACTACCTGGTTTGTGCTTGCAATAGTGCAAGGTATAATAGCAGGCCTAGTTTTTGAGAAAGTTAATCCGTAACTAATAAAATGATAAAGAATATGAACTCGTTAAAAATGAACTTATTGATAGCTGGTTCCATACTGCTAATTAGTGCTACTGTATCTATTAGTAATAACTATACCCTTGCTAAAGATTATACGGTTACAATTCATGGCACATCTAATTTGCATGACTGGGATGAAACTGTTGGAACAGTATCTGGTGAAGGTGCAGTAATCTGGAATAGCGATGGCAGTTTCGATTTAAATACAATCACTATAAAAATGGAAGTGCATTCTATTAAAAGCACTGAAGGCTCTATGATGAATAATAATACATATAAAGCATTGAAAGCAGACGCGGACCCCGAGATAGTTTTTGCTTTGAGCACCCCTCTTAAATCAATTGAAGGCAATGCGAGTGGTAAGGCTCTTTTAGCAAAAGGTAAACTGACCATTGCTGGTATAACGAACCCTATTGATATGCAGGTAAAAGTGTCGATGCAGGGACATGACAAAATGGCTTTTGAGGGCTCTCAAACAATAAAAATGACCGATTATGGTATTAATCCTCCCACTGCACTTTTTGGAACACTTAAAACAGGAAACATTCTTACCATAAGCTTTAAAACGAATTTTAATATAACAGCTCAGTAATTAAAACCAAATCATGATCAAATCTATATACCATATTGCACTATTCACAATTACTTTAGCATCTATTAGCATATCAGCAAACGCACAACAACAAATGCAGTATTATCGTCCCGATAATATGAATGGCCTAAACGTTTTTGAAACAACTAAAGCCGATACAACTCCTTTTCATAAATTGAAAGTTCAGGTAGGAGGAAACTTTGAACAATCCTTCCAGGGGCTAAAGGACCAGAATACCGCAACACCAATGACCCAAACCGGTTATACAGGCAATGTAAATGCATTGGTACCTATAACAACCGGATTTGATCTGGCAATGGCTAATTTGAATATCGATGCTCAGTTGTCCGATGGAATAAGAGTGAACCTGACAGTGTACCTTTCATCAAGGCATCATGAAGATGCATGGGTAAAAGGCGGATATATGCAGTTTGATAAACTACTTTTTCTGAATAGTGATTTTGTGAATAATATTATGAAAAGCATTACCATTAAAGTAGGCCAGTTTGATGTAGATTATGGCGACCAGCATTATCAGCGCTCAGATGGAGGTAATACCATGTATAACCCTTTTGTAGAGAACTATATTATGGATGAATTTGCCACAGAGATAGGGGGTGAAGTCTACTACCACTCAAAATGCGGATTATTCATTATGGGTGGAGTAACTAATGGAGAACTTGACCCCACAGTTATTGCAGCAAGCAAAATTGATTCGGCAACTAAGCAGGTTAATTATTATGCCCCCGCCTTCCATGGCAAGATAGGCTATGATAAGCAATTAAGCACAGACTTTAGGTTTAGGATAAGTGGTTCTGTATATACAGTTAAAAGTGCGAACAGTAATACTTTATTTGGTGGTGACCGCACAGGGTCGCATTACTTTGATGTAATGTCAAGCCAGAGCATAGCCAATGGCACAACCTTAAATGATGCAAATGATTACAACCCATTTTCAGGAAGGTATAACCCCGGCTTTAGCGAACAGGCTAATTCGTTTATGGGTAATCTGTTTCTGAAATTTAAAGGGTTACAATTCTTCGGTACATACGAAATTGCCCAAGGGAGAACCATTACTGAAACCGATATGCGCCAGGCAGTACAATTTGCCGGCGATTTAATCTACAGGTTCCCTGCACATAAAGAAAACCTCTGGATAGGTGTACGTTATAATTCAGTAACTGCCACCATGCTTGGCAATCCTAATGCAATAACAATAAACAGAGAAGTGGCTTCCGTAGGTTGGTTTGTTACTAAAAATGTAATGCTAAAAGCAGAGTACGTAATGCAAACCTATTTGAATTACCCAGGTACCAATATCCTTAATGGTGGTCAATTTAATGGGTATATGGTTGAAGCATCAATAGGGTTTTAATTCACAGAAGGATTCAATAATTTTTGGCTCGCGAACTCATAATAGTAAAAATAACTGATCAGTGAGCAAGCTTGAAAAATGGCTTTAGTAAATTGAATACCGTATGCCAATAATTGCAACCAGCTTTCGATCTAAACCATCCGGGTGCGACTGACGGTCGATAAATGGTGCACCTATGATATAAAGGAAATCCATTTTATTGGAAACTGTTACACTACCTGCAAGATTTGCATTTACGGTCAAGCCTTGTGAACCATCTACCTTTACTCTATTCCCATTAGCATCAGTAATTACATCTTCGGTAAGGTGATAAATAAAAAGTAAGCCGGGGGTTATATTTAACTTTTTGTATGAAAACACACGGTTGATCCTGAAAATACCATCATCGGCACGTTTTAATCCATTTGCAACAAAATAATTGTTGTAGTTATCTTGATTCTCTAAAAGCGGAATTGGTAAGTACTGATTATTGTTCGCGTTAAAAGGATGCTGGTATCCAATAGTGAAATCCCATTTCTTGAATGAATATT
>DATHOD010000107.1:0-6604 GCA_035485295.1 Bacteroidia bacterium | reverse complement strand
CGCAAGAAGAAATCCATAACCCTGATGGATCTTCTTACAGACAATGTGTTCGGTTTAGAATTACCGAACCCATTTGGAAACTTGCTAAGGAAAATCCTGGCGTTACACACTTCTCAAGCCCTAAGCTGGCAGACGATGATGGAAACCATATGAGGCCAGACCTGACAAACTCATATAATCCTAATGCATGTACTTCAGATGGTTCATTACAAAATGAGCCGGGCATGCTGGAAAACAATGGCCCAATAGTAAGCTTTGATGCTAATGCCGGACAGGGTTATGTGCCCCTTGATCCTAATGGTATGATAGGGTCAAACTATTATGTTCAGACCATTAATTGTACGTACGCTGTTTGGAACAAAACCGGAACTTCAAAACTCGCTGAAACCGACCTTTCAAAGCTCTTTGGTAAATTTACAAGTGACGATGGAGACCCTGTAACTATGTACGATAAGTTTGCTGACCGTTGGATCCTTACTGAATTTCAAGCTGGCAAAAGTGGCAACATCGATACTATGATGTTTGCCGTTTCGGTTACTAACGACCCAACAGGAAGTTTTTATTTGTATTATTTCTGTTATGATGCAACCGAAACCTCTGATTATCCTAAATATGCAATTTGGGCTGATGGTTATTATCAAACATGTAATTGCCAACCTAATGATTATGTTATAGTATACGACAGAACAAAGATGCTTGCCGGAAATAAGGCCGCCGGGTATATTAAAATGTCATATACTTTCAATCCATGGAATACAGGTTGCGGTGGTGAATTTTACTGCCCGCAAATGTTGACTGCTGATGGTACCTTACCTCCTTACGGATATCCGAATTACTTATTTGATTTCACCGACCCTAATTGGGGTAGCAGCTGTGGAAGCAATGCAATTAGAGTGTTTAAAGTAGCGGTTAACTGGACATCTAAAACAGGTACAATAGCTCTTGCACAAACCCTCACTACAAGTGCGTTTAACTCGGTTTTCCCTGCTAATCTAAATAATGCCACATACCGTATGGACATTGACCAACCTGGTAGTGCTAACTACGCAAGTCTTGATGCATCAGAAGGTTTCTTTTCATATAGAATACCTTATTTGCGTTGGGCAAGTTACAATGCTGCTGTAATGTGCAATGTTGTGAATAATGGTACCGATGCAACATCTGGAAGTACAATAGCAGCTGTAAGGTGGTATGAACTGCGCCAGGATACAACAACTAAAAATTGGAGTATTTACCAGCAAAGCACTTATGCTCCTGATAAATCGAGCCGTTGGTGCCCTGCTATTGCCATGGACCAAAATGGAAGCATTGGACTACAATATTCTATAAGTAATTCTACAAGTATATATCCTGGTTTGCGTTATACCGGTAGGAAGTCTTGCGACGCATTAAATACAATGACTCTTGCTGAAGGAACTGCTGCAACCGGAAACGTAGCTGCTAATACCTCAAACCGCTGGGGCGATTACTCTCATCTTTCAGTAGACCCTATAGATGGTATTACCTTTTGGGGTACCAGTATGTATGCAAATAGCAAAGTGAGTGGAAGTCACGTTATAAGCCATATTTACTCATTCCAGATTCCTGCATGCGTTACAACTGGAATTGATGACCCTAGTGATGTTCAGGCTGAACTAACAGCATATCAATCGGGCAACCAATTGAACGTTAAGGGAGTAAAGGTTCCTGCCAACGAGAATGTATATGTTGAATTATACGACATAAGCGGAAAGCACATTGCAAGCAAGCCAATGACAACAAATTCAGGAACAATTGAAACTAGTTTCAATGTATCGAGCCTGGCAAAAGGTTTGTACTTTGTTAGACTTGGCAACGACAGATTTATGCGTGTTGTTAAAGTAGAAGTACAATAAGAAATAGTAATAATTTTGTAAAAGGCCCTCTGAGTAATCGGGGGGCTTTTTTTGTTATTAATTACAGGATTGTTAATAACCTAAATTGCATTTAATTAATTGATTACCAATATTTTACAACTATTAATGTTACAATACGCCTGCTAGTGCTAACTTAATTAGGCAAGGTTATTAACAGGCTAATTGGGCTCAAAAGTGTAATTCTAGTAACCTTATTAGGTTCATTTCACGACTTATTTTCAATGTGAGAGATGTATCACATTATAATGTTACTTAATCGACAAATAACACCAATTTGTCTTTGATTATTCATTGAATAGTATATATTTGCCCACAAAAATACACCGTATTATCTTAAACTTAAATTAACCAAAATCATGAAAACCAAATTATTCATCCTTTCTTTTCTTGTACTTGCTTTTAGTGCAGTAAAGGCCCACGTTATTACTGTGAGTAACAACGCTGTAAATGCGGGACACTTTAACAATTTGCAAATTGCAGCTGATTCTGCTAACGTAGGCGATACCATATATGTAATGGGTTCTCCTACAGACTATGGAAACGTAACTCTTAATACACGTGTTACCCTAATCGGAGCCGGATATGCTGTTACCGGCACACAGTATAACTATATTTCGGAAGTAGATAATATTTATTTAGATTCTCTTTCTTTTGGCAACCCTGTAAGTGGAACAAAAGTTATGGGCTTTTATATAAATTCAAACTTTGATTATAGCGGAACTGCTAATATTAATAACGTAGATATTGAAAGGTGTTATGTAAATGGCAATGTATATGTGAATGGTCGTGGTTGGATTATAAGAAATAATGATGTAAGTATTCAAATGCAAAATTATGGGTATGCATACATACAGAACAATTTTCTTTACTATGTGCAAAACTCAAACCAGACAACTGTAGTTATTGACCATAATGATTTTGTTTCTAATAATGGTTACGCATTTTACCAGACATTTAATGCTTTAATTACAAATAACGTTTTCTACTATTGCAATCCAGAGTATCCTACACCTTCATATGAAACTAATAATACTTTCAGTAACAATATTGTTACTAATAGTACTTCAATTAATTTGAATGCATATACAGGTAATACTGGTTCAGGTAATATTTTTGCAACCCCTCCGGGATTTAGTGATGCTGCTATTCCTGCTAGTACAGTTTGCGGAACATGTATCTGGACTTACACATGGGGCTTTAAGGTAGGTTCACCTGCACATAATGCTGCAACCGATGGTACTGATATTGGTGTATACGGCGGAAGTTACGTTCTGCCTAACATTACAGGTGCTACACGCATACCTCAAATGACTTTGATGAACGTAAGTGGTATTGTTCCTGCAGGAGGCTCAATAAATGTGAATTTTAAAGCAAGAGACCAGAAGTAATTGGCTTTCCGGTTTGTGGTTAAACCATGATAACCGAGTTAAAATAAGCCTTGATATCTGAAATCCTTCTGTACTAAAATGCTTAAAAAATTCACAACATGAGAAAACTAATAACAGGAATAATTGCCCTGTGTATACTTAATGTGGGAGTGTTAAGCGCCCACATTAGAACGGTAAGTAACAATGCTGTTAATGCCGGGCAATATACCAACCTGCAAACAGCAGTAAATGCTGCAAATGCGGGTGATACCATCTACGTGATGGGTTCCCCTACCGACTATGGAGCGGTAACGATAACAAAACCCCGTATAACTTTAATGGGGGCAGGCTATAATATTACGGGCTTGCAATACAATTATATTACTGAAGTTGATAATATCAGCTTGAATGGTGGTGTAAATTCTGTAAAAATTCAGGGGCTGTACGTAAATGGAAATATTCAGCAAGGCAGCGCCGGAGTCGTTGATAGTGTAGATATTGAAAGATGTTACGTAACCAACTATGTATATGTACTTGGCCCTTACTGTATAATCAGGAATAATGATATTGACAACATTAACGTTAATAATTTTGCAAATATCCAAATCCAGAACAATTTTCTTCAGGATGTTGGGAATATGAGTGCGGCTACTGATACAATTGATCATAACAATTTTGTAACCTATAGTGGTAATGTAACTTCCTATTCTGGCGCCACATCATTGGCCACATTTAAGAATAATGTTTTTTATTACTGCAATCCTGAGAATACTACAAATTGCGTTTTCAAAAACAATATGTGTTCTTCCGGCTCAGCGTATAATTTAAATACCTATGCAAGCAATACAGGTACCGGAAATATCTTTGCAACCCCTCCAGGATGGACGGATGCTACTATACCTGCTAGTACGGTGAGTCAAAATGCAATTTGGAATTATAACTGGACATTTACTGCTGCTTCATCTGCTCATCTGGCAGCAACCGATGGTACAGATATTGGCGTTTATGGAGGAAAATATCCAATGCCTAATTTGAATGGTTATACCCATATTCCTCAAATGGTATCAATGAGCACAAATGGAATTGCTCCTTTTGGCGGCAATGTAAGTTTGAGTTTTAAAGGCCAGGGTAATATGGCTCATGGTACAGTTAGCGGAGAATACTTTTTCGATAATGATCCGGGTTTTGGGAATGGTACATCTATTTCTTTTGCCTCTGGTGATTCTGTTACGGTCACCAACCAAAGTATTCCGGTTGGTTCTCTCACATCGGCTATTCACGTTATAGGTGTCAGGGTTAAGGATTCATCCGGTCACTGGAGTTTATATGCTGCACAGAATTTTTATGTCCAACCACCTGTAACACTATCCCCACCTGTGCAAATAGTATCTGCCGAATACTTTTTCGATAAAGATCCGGGTCAGGGTTATGGTACACCTTTAGTTACAGGTTCTGCAGCCGACTCTGTTAATGTAAGCCAGCTCATTTCTGTAGCTAGTTTATCAACGGGTTATCACAATGTTTTTATCCGTACTGAAAATGCACTTGGTCAATGGAGTCTGTATGAAGGCCGTAGTTTTTATGTTCAGCCTTCTGTAGTTCTGCAGCCTGTATCGCAAATAGTATCTGCCGAGTACTTTTTTGATAAGGACCCGGGACAAGGTTATGGAACCTCTATTGCTACGGGTGCACCAGCTGACTCTGTTAATATAAGTACAAGTGAGTCTATAGCAAGTTTGACTACGGGCTATCACAGTGTATTTATACGCACTCAAAATGCTGCCGGACAATGGAGTTTATATCAAGGTCAAAACTTTTTCATTTCAGCTCCTATAACTGCGCCAGCTGCTCCTGCAAAAATTATTGCAGCCGAATACTTCTTTGACAAAGACCCTGGTCAGGGCTATGGAACTTCTATAGCCGTAACAAAAGGTGATTCTGTTAATTATACTAACGTATTATCTGTTGGAAGTTTGACTTCCGGATTCCATAGTATATTTATCAGAACACAAGATACCGCGGGAAGATGGAGTTTATACCAGGGGCAGAATTTTTATGTTCAGCCAACTGTGGTTATTACAAAGCCTTCGAAAATTGTAGCAGCTGAGTACTATTTCGATTTCGACCCATATAATGGTGTTGGTAACGGAAGTTCTATTCCGGGTGTTATTAAAGCTGATAGCGTAAATGATACCCAATTACTAAATGCTTCCGCATTAAGTTTGGGTGTTCATAATATACTAATCAGGGTAAAGGATAGTATAGGACACTGGAGTTTGTATGAGGACCGCAAGTTTACTGTTAAGGCATGTACTATTGCTACCACAGCTAAGGTTATCAACAATGTTTCTTGTAATGGAGGTAATAATGGTTCAGCCGAGGCACTTCCTTCAAGCGGAACACCTCCTTATACATATTCATGGAGCACAACTGTGAAGCAAACTAATGATACGGCAACCGGGTTAAGTGCAGGTACATATACAATTATTGTATCTGATACTTCGGGATGTTCTGCTGTGGATTCAGTTACAATTAAACAGCCTACCAGTATTCTTATTAGTATCAATAAAATAACGAATACAACCTGCGATTCAGCAAATGGGAAGGCAATAGTTAAGGCTTCAGGTGGAAAAGGTGGAATATATACCTATTCCTGGAATACCACACCATTACAAACGGGTAATACAGCAACTAATTTAAGTGCCGGTACATACGTAGTAACAGTGCTTGATTCGGGTTGTGTAGCAACTGATTCTATAAAAATTGCACCATCAACTTTACCAAGTATAATTATTACTACTAATCCAAGTAAGTGTGGTGATTCGATTGGTACAGCTATTGCAACAGTTAGTTCAGGTACACCGCCATACAGATATGAATGGACGAATGGTGATACTTTGAATTTTGACAGCGGCCTGCCTGCAGGTATTTACCAGGTTACCGTGCATGATAAGAATGGTTGTACAAATACTCAATCTACTATTATAAATAACTCTAATGGCCCTATTATTTCATTGGTTGGTCAAAATAATGTACTCTGCTCAGGCCAATCAAATGGATTATTAAGTATTAGCGTTTCGGCCGGAGCTCCGCCATATACATATGCATGGAGCAATGGTGCTACAACCAGTACTATAAGTTCATTACCAACAGGACCATACGTTATTACAGCAACCGATAAAACAGGCTGCTTTAGTGATACTAGTTTCTATGTAAGTTCACCATTACCGTTAAGCCTCACTACTACTACCACTAATTCAGGTTGTTCAGTAGCTACAGGTAGTGCAACAGTGGCAGTTTCAGGTGGTACTTCACCTTTCACTTATGCATGGAATGACGGAG
>DATHOD010000106.1:0-10954 GCA_035485295.1 Bacteroidia bacterium | reverse complement strand
AATCTACCAGCTACCCAAAAACCTATGGTAACGGCAGGATTAAAGTGTGCACCCGATATTTCTCCGAAGGTGTATATCATAGCCAGTACAATAAAGCCAAAGGTCATGGCAATACCAACATGCCCAACTTGTCCGCCTGTTTGTTGGTCAATTACAACTGCACCCGTGCCACAAAATACAAGGGCGTATGTTCCGATAGTTTCTGCAATATATTTTCTCATAGGTTTTCTTCAACAAAGGTTTTACAATAGGCCTTTACCATGTCCCGTACTTTTCTGAACTCCTTCAATACTTCATCAGGAGTTCCCTTGCATTTAGCAGGGTCAGGAAAGTCATGGTGGAACTTTAACGCTTTGGTAGGGAAGTAGGGGCATCCTTCCACACTGTTATCACAAACAGTTATAACCATGTCAAAATTCACATCCTTATACTCATCAATGATATTTGATGTATGTTTCGAAATGTCAATACCATCTTCTTTCATTACAATAACCGAATTGGGGTTAAGCCCATGTGCTTCTAATCCTGCGCTTAGCACTTCGGCTTTATTTCCCGCAAAAAAGCGTAAATATGCTTCTGCCATCTGGCTACGGCAGCTATTACCGCCACATAATACAAGTATCTTTTTCATTTAACAGCATTTTATTTCATCCGCTTCCTGAGACCAGTTCTTAATGGTCTTATAAAAGCCTTTCAGTACTTTTTCATCAATGCAATAGCAAATGGTGTTACCATTTACATTTCCTTTAATAAGTCCTGCATTCTTCAATTCTTTCAAGTGCTGAGAAATGGTAGGTTGTGCCAAAGGCAATTCATCTACTATATCTCCACAAATGCAGCTTTGCTTGGCAAGTAAATATTCTATAATAGCTACCCGTGCCGGGTGCCCCAATGCCTTGGCTATATTGGCTAGTTCATTTTGCTTCTCGGTAAATTCATCTGTTTTAGTTGCTCCCATAGTTTATTTGTATATTGCAATATTACGATAAATAATAATACATGACACAAATTATTTTTATCATGGCTAAAGCCTTTGCCAGTGAATAAAATAACCCCTACCTTAAGATAGGGGCTATGAGATCGCAAGCCTAGAAGGGTTTTAACCCTGAATACATGCAGCATGCTTTACTGTTCTTTCAGCAGATTGAACAGGGCCTTATTGATATAGAGCATATCTCTGCCCGCTTTTTCGCCTTTAAGCAAACCAATGCTTTCAAGCTCCTTAAGGTATTTGCTGGCAGTAAACCTGCTTATGCCCAGGGTCTCTTCCAATGTAGCAATCCTGCAATAAGGCTGTTGGAATAAAGCTTCAACTAATTCCTTAGAATATATCTTAGGCAATTCATCTTTCACTTTATCTATAGCTTTATCTAACAGGTTGCGTATTCCCTTGATGGTCTTAATGGTATTCAGCGAGGTATGTTCTATTACACCAAGCATATATATAACCCACTTTTCCCATTCATTACCCGAACGTACATACTGCAAGCCTTCATAGTATTGCTTCTTATGTTTGATGATATAAGAACTCATATAAAGAATAGGCAGGTCGAGCAGCCCCATGTGAATAAGATATAGCACATTCAGTATACGGCCTGTTCTGCCATTGCCATCGTAAAATGGGTGTATAGCCTCAAACTGGTAGTGCATAACACACATTTTTATAAGCGGATCAAAATTATCCCTGTCATCGTTCAGGTAATGCTCAAGGTTCTTTAGTTTATCCTCTATTACCTTTTTACCCGATGGGGGAGTATATATCACCTCTCCTGTGCGTGCGTTCCTGAGAGCAGTACCCGGTTGCTGGCGTATACCCGCATTATTGGCAACCAATTGTTCCTGTATGTGTACCATTTCACGCAGGGTAATCAGTCCTTTCTTTTTCACAGCCTGGTAACCCGCCCATAACGCTTTGCGATAACGCAATACTTCTTTTACTGCAGGGTCGAGTGTAGTATCGGCTGAAAAAGCCTTATACAGCATATCATGCGTAGTAACTATATTCTCAATGCCGGAGCTTTCTTTAGCTTCTATTAACAACAGGCTATTGAGTATAATAGTTTGGTTAGGAATAAGCAATGCCATACCTTTAAGTTCAGCCAATGCTTTATTTGCTGCAATGGTTTTGCTGTATACTGCCGGTGTTAATGGAAAACGAGGTGGCAGCAAAGGCAATTCGTTAAAGGGCCTTGTTGGGCTATATTGAAGGTGTTTTACCATGGTTCGTAATATGTTGCTTGTGTTAACCTATTTTATTAATATGTTGACAAAAGTACATAATTTCAACATATCATCAAAATGTGTTGAAATATTCAACATATTATTTAATTGATTTTTTATACTGGTACCGCGGGGCTGAAGCCCAATACTGGGGATGATCTACTAAGCCCTACCTTAAGGTAGGGCTTATGAAAAAAAAGCACAACAGGGGTTTTAACCCTGAAAAGTATATGTTCAAATAATTGATAATATTCAACACATTATAAAAACATGTTGAAGCGTTTAACATATAGGAATGTTACTTTTTTATAGGAGTCCCTCCTGCAAATAGCAGGTCATCTATCAGGAGCATAGAGCCGGGATGTGCTGCACTTTTGCCAGGGCCTTTAATACCAATGGTGATAAACGCAGTATCTGGTACTTCGGTACTTAGCTTGTATAATAGTGGCATATCGAATGGCGTATACCTGTCTGCATCTTTACCTATCTTCATAGTGGCATTGACTATAGTATCGCGCTTATGGCTGTTCTTGTTCCACATGGTAAGGTTTACACCAAATATGGCTGAATCGCCCTTAACTGTATTGAATACATAAAAGCCTTTAAATTCCTTTACCGCTGTGGTGCATTTAAACCCAGCTGACCATTTCTTGAAATAGATCTTCAATAAGGAGTCTACACTACCCACGGAATAAAGCCCCCCGTTAATGGTATCGTAACCACTTATAGCTACAGATAGTTTGGCTGCATATTTCCCTGAATGGCTCTCGTCACTCTTGGTTGTGGTATGCCCTGTATACCCCCGGTTAAACTTATGGGTAAGCATATCGTTGGTAACCCATCGTACAGGGCAGTCAAACATTCCATTATCTGTTGTCCAGTTCTCAAATCCATTGTTGGGAATAGTTTGAGCAGAAAGGCAAGTGCCTATGAGTATGATAGAAAGGAGCAAGACTGTTTTTCTGAGAAGCATCTTAGCGTATTATACATCAAAGTTAAAAAGGTAATGATACTATGCTAAAGTTTAAGTAATTTTACGACAGAAATCCTATACCTCATAAAACATTTAGTTCTCATATTATCCTTGTTTTCGCTTGTTACGGTTAAGGCTGTAGCACAAGATACACTGCACAAGGCCAAGTCGCTCCCGATAGCTATCGGGACTGCTAATAAGGTAAAGGTCCCTCAAAAGAAACATTCCCCGCATAAGTCATCCTCATCAAGCCAATACTTTAATGCCTACGGCAGCAAAGTGAAGTATGTAATATACCACATGGATACCGTGCGTTTTGATACAGGCAAGCCTGTTGCTACAAGCGTTGCAGAATATGTGTGGGACACGGTGAACTCAGGCTACATATTTGTGATAAAGGAACAACGCCTGTTTTGTAATGGAGTGGACCCTGATATTCTGCAAGGCGATATAAAGAACATATTGAGTGTTATACCCAAGAATGGCTTTAGATTATTAGATAAAGCCGGAGGTGAGTTTTATGTGAATGTGGAAGAGGCCCTGTATGACGGGGGAGAGGACTCAATTTTTATTGCAGTAGATATTAACGGCTTTATTGGTGGTGATGCCGAATTTGAAGAGCATGGAGTAGTAGGACTGCGTTACAGCGACCTGCAACAATATAACGATAGCCTATACAAGCGCCCCGACCATTACCCCATGAACCGCTTTAACAGGCCATTGCCGTTGAGGTAGGTATTTTAGAATTTATACCCTATCATAAATCCTAATTTCAAATCAGGATCACCAGTATGTTCATTTTGATTAGCTGGTCCTTGTGTGTAAGGGTAAGTACCTTGACCATTTTGGTCTGTTTGCCCATAAATATTAAGCTGAATATCCTTAGACCGAAACCCAATACCAGCAAACCATTCATATATTATATGTTTTGACTTGCCAATTAATCCTTGCCTGTCATAAACTAATGCAAACCCAAAAACTTGAACCTTTGCATTTTCATAATTATAGGAAACATTTGATTCACTGGGTAAGTTAGTTGTAGGATTCAGCACATAGTCGTCTTCCCCTGCAGTATAGTCGCTTAATTGAAATGGTGCAGGGGTGTAATTATGAATATTGGTTAAATTCCAGGTGCGATAAAAGAATTGAAGGGAAATAAATGAATGAGTAGTATTTAATGCAGAAAGACCAAAATGAATAGTATTGCCATTTCCATGAGTATCTGTGTTATATCCGTATCCTCCTATAATATCCCAATACTTCGCTATTGGAACTTCGATGAATCCACTATATTCAGCCGGATAAGTGCCTTGTAAAGCAGCGTTCAGGATATACTGAATTGGATTGATTTTGATAGTTATTCCTCTTTTATAAGTGCTATCCTTTTGTGCAAAAGCATTTATTGCAAGTAGTAGCGAGAGACTAAATATAAAAAGTGGTTTCTTAAGCAATTTACTTAAATTTCAGCGTATGCGATAGTTTCATAAACTCATCCAGGTTTTTATCGAAATCATCGCGGGCAATGCCAAACATTAGCACTCCTTTTTTATCATGTGCCTGGTAAAATTCATACAGCATTACCTTGTTGTTATTCTCCTTAGCAGCCACTTCAATTTCAGTTGCATCTTGTCCATTAACTTTTATGGTGCTTTCTTTTTTACTTTTAATATTGGTAAGTCCAAGATCTTTGTAAACCACTTTCATGGTTTGTTCCATATTAAAACCATCGGGGTTGTCAATGTTTACAGTTAATATGGTAATTACATCTCCGTCGTATTCTACCTTAGGCTTACCTCCAATAGAATAGGTATATACACTTCCGGTAGTCTTGGCAAACTTAAAAATGGAATTGCTATCTGTTACCGAAAATATATCATTTGTATACGGGTCAACTTTCATGGTTCTATCATAAATTACAGACATAACTGATTTATCAACCAGCTTTCCCATATCGTCGTCGTTAAGCTGGCAATAGCCAACAACCATAACGGTAAGGCTTGAGTCACCAAAAGCAAGGTCGTATTTACGCAAGCCTGTATTGCCCTTCATAGCAGCATATTTTGCAGTAAAGCCATTCATGTTAAATTGCTTATAGCTGAATACGTCCATACCCTTTCCTTCAAAGGTCAGTCTTGTAAAGTTTAAGGTGTTTTTAGTGAAGTTGTCGCCATAGGGTGCAAACACCTCAATATAGTTCCTGTCGTCTTTTTCCAACCCCAGAAAGTTCTTAGCCAGTTTAAAGCCGGGTGGGGGAGCAATAAAGAGTTTTGTGCCGGGTATATTCACACGGTTAATACCATCAGCACCCATGCGGGTAATTAGGCTGTCTTTATGCTGTGCACTTACAGAAAGGCTTGCTGCAAGAAAGGAAAGGATGAGAATACGTTTCATGTGATACGCAAGATAAGGAAAAGACTACTTATTCGAACACTTGTATAGTAGCTGAACGTTCTACCAGGTCATTAAACTTGCCTGTGTAGCGTGTTGCACGTACCATGTGGTTGTCTATCCAATGGTAATTACCGCCACGTGGCTTGCCCATCAGTAGCCCATGGTAGTTAAACCCATTTTCTTTCAACCACTTTTCAGTTATGGTGCGGTGCTCCTCGGTACGTGAAGTAAAGAAGGTTATAATATTCCCTTCTTCATACCACTTGTTAAGGGTAGCCAAAGCATCAGGATAAACCTTGGCAGTGCCCATACGTTCAGGCTCTTCGTTTGGTATATCATCGCATACGGTGCCGTCAATATCTATCAGGTAGTTCTTAATATGCTCAGGCAGAACAGGCGATATCTTTTTTCCGTTCTCTTCTTTTTCAACCAGGTGCTTATTCAGGGTCATAGGGTAATTAATTAGGGATGCTAATTTAGCTAATTGTTCGTTACCGATTTTTCTGGGTAAATGCCTGTTTAACAATTATATTTACCGCCCACTATGTATAGCTATACCAAGAAATTTCCTTACCTGTTCATTATTGTCATTGCCCTTATGGGCTGCAAGCATGGTAATAATAAAAGCACGAGCGCATTTTATTATTGGAAGAGTGCTTTTGATCTTTCCGGGCAGGAAGAAGATTATCTGCATAGCCTCGGGGTGCATAAGTTATACCTTCATTTTTTTGATGTTAGCTGGAATGAGCAATTGACAAAGGCATTGCCTGTGGCCAGAATGAAATTTGAAACTGTGCCCGATAATAAGTTTCAATTTGTTCCTGTGGTGTTTATATTGAATAAGGCGCTGGACCAAACACCAGATGATAGCATTACCAGCCTTGCAAGGCATATACTAAATGAGATTGACCATATTGCAAGTGATAATGATATTAGCTATAAAGAATTGCAATTCGATTGTGACTGGACCGACGGCACCCGCGATAAGTATTTTAAACTGCTCTCATTCTTTCACGATGGATTGAAGAAAGCAGGTAAGATTCTTTCAGCTACTATTCGCCTGCACCAGGTAAAGTATGCCGATAAAACCGGTGTGCCGCCTGTAGATAGAGGAATGCTTATGTTCTATAATATGGGTAAAGTTAATTCTGTACCCGGTTATAATTCCATTTACAATGATAAAAATGCCAATTTGTATGCGTCATATATATCAAGTTACGCCCTGCCATTAGATGTTGCTTTGCCTGTATTTTCATGGGCTGTATGTGCCCGCCGGGGCAGGGTGAGCAGTATTATAGAAAAAGTAAGCGACAGCGATTTTGCTGATACATCCATGTTCTCTTCATCTGGAAATGGTATATTTGTTTCAAACCGTTCGTTCTTCTTTCGCGGGAAGTATTTTATGAAAAATGACACGGTAAAAATTGAACAGGTTAGCCCCGGCCTTTGCAAAGAGGCTGCAACAAACGTGAGCCGTTACTTAAAAAACGAGAACCGCACCATTAGCCTGTTCGATTATGACCCGCAATACCTAACAAACTATGACAAAAAAGACATCCTGGAGATCTTCAATTCTGCCAATTAGCATTGCATTAGCCGTTGCCGGTATAATATTGGCGTGTGCCGATGTGGAGATGGAAAATTATCCCACCTCATTCTTCGCACCTGAAATAACGCATAACACCAAGTATGCCGAATTTTATCGGTCCTTTTATCCATTGTATGTATCAGGGTATAAGGAAGGTTATATAACCGATTTTCAAAACACTAATCTTGATGAATGGAATGGCTATTTTAAGAATGCTGTTCAGCAAAAAGACCTGTTCTATATATTATATAAAGCAAGATTAGGAGAGGTAGATACGCTTATATTCTCAATTAAGAAACCGGGCTTTCCCATTAGCAATAAGCTACAAAGCAATTCAGTGCTGAAGGTAGCAGATACCCATTCATCACTCGATTTCCTTTACTATGCTGGTTTTGCAAAGCGTTGTGAGAAGTATACAACCTATACTCCCGGCTGGTACGATGATAATAAAGCTGCCAACGATCCGCGTAAGGATAAAGCCGGAATGGCAAAACTTGCCGATGGTGGTATAAGGCAAATTGCCAATGCAAGTAGCGATTTTGTGAAACAGCGTTATGCGTTCCAGGTATTGCGCCTCTATTATATGAGTGCCGATTATGATAAGTGCATTCAATTCTATAACGACCAGAAGGCGGTGTTAGAAGCTACCGGCAATACCATAAAGTACCGTGCTATGGGGTATTTGGCTGGTGCGTACTTCAAGAGCAAGCAATATGCAAATGCTAATTATCTCTACTCACTTGTATACGACCAATGCGATTCTATGAAGGTATCGGCCTATTTCAGTTTTCACCCCCAAGAGCAAAAGGATTTTGAACAAACCCTTGCATTAGCTAAGAGCCCGAGAGAGAAAGCTGTGCTTTGGCAAATGCTGGGAATTTACCAGGATCCTTTCCGTGCACTTAAAGAAGTTTATGAGATTGATCCGAAATCTGATCTGCTCGACTTATTATTAGCACGTACTGTGAATGTAGTAGAAGAAGAGTTTTTGCCCGGGAACCCATTTGAAAGAAGTTCGGCTTCTCCTGATAGTGTTGCGTATATTAAGTCAGCGGCTATAAATCCTGATATCCCAACCTTTTTGAAAATGGTGGCTGATAAAAAGAATACCGCCAAGCCATACGAATGGAACCTTGCTGCAGGGTATTTATCTTGGGCCGTGGGTGATAATAACTATCAGAAGTATTTAGATAAAGCCAAGTCTCAAGCCAAAGATGATAAACTGGTACAGGAACAAATAAGACTAATAGAATTGGTGGCTGCTATAAAGCAAGGTAAGGCTGGAGATAAGAAATTTGAAGAAGCAGTGGTGCCGGAACTTAAATGGCTGACGGCAGAAAGGCACGATACTAACTTCCGCAAGCAGGATGCATATATATGGGTTA
The DNA here is from genome assembly GCA_035485295.1 of Bacteroidia bacterium. Lineage (GTDB taxonomy): Bacteria > Bacteroidota > Bacteroidia > JABEUT01 > JABEUT01 > JABEUT01. Next base: position 2,397 of record DATHOD010000106.1, on the reverse strand, counting down.
TGGGAGCACTTACAGTTAAATATGCTGCCAATGGCGACTATATAAGACCTTCCTTGTTCAGTCATTACCTTGATGGTAACAAGGTGCAAAATGATGCACTTTTAAAAGGTGTAGAAGCATTTATGGATAAGAAAGACAAAACTCCTTTTGATGAGTTTGCTCTTTCTGAATTCCAATATAATCGTGCTGACATAGTAGAGATGCAAGCTGTAAAGCTTTTGTATAATTATGATTTTAAAGGAGCATTGGCAAAAATGAATGAAGACCCGAATGCAGGTAAGGAAGCTTGTTATGGCGATCCGTTTAAAATAAATATTAACGATTGCCATGATTGCGATGCAGCGGACAAAAAGAAAACAGCTTATACCAAGTTGTCATTTATTCAGCAGGTGATAAACCTGGAGGCCAAGGCACAGGGCAATCCTAAAGATGTGGCGGAAGTTTACTTTCTCCTGGCTAATGCATATTACAACATGAATTACTTTGGTAATAATAGGGTGTTGTATGATACCAAGGCTACTTATATGGGTGATGCCGGATTTGATTACAGGGAATATTCCAGCACATTGAAACCGGGCCAGGTACCTAATTATATGAGTTGTGCTAAGGCAGAATCATATTACGTAAAGGCAATGAATGCATCAACCGATCCTGAGTTTAAAGCAAAATGCTGTTTTATGGCCGCTAAGTGCGAACAAAATGCTTTCTTCTGCAATAAGCCTCCAGGTTATAAAGGTGATTTTAAATCGGGCAAATATTTCCTAATGCTGAAAATGGGTTTCTCATCTACCCAATATTATAAGGAGATTATAAATGAATGCGGCTATTTTAAAACTTATTTGCACGGATAAGGTATAAAGGTATAGATAAGGTTAAGTCAAAAGAATGGAATTTTGATTGTTTTCTCAGGGCTTAAGCCCGTATACTGAAGTTTTATTAACCCCTGCCTTAAGGCAGGGGTTATGGAATAACTAATGTGTTGGCTTTAGCCATGACAGGAACGATGATGTGATAAATATATGAAAGCAATAAGGAAATACATTCTACCCGGTTTAGTATTGCTGGCTTTGCTGGCAGTGCATACTATACCTACTGCGCAAGGTGTTCAAGTGTTACCACAATCAGATTCATTATTGAATAAAGAGTTAGAGCAAAAGGCTATCTATACCAATAGTTTTGCCCGCAACACGTTTTATACATGGACAACTCTTGAACAAATAAGCCAGTTAAGAGGTAACAAAGTATTGCTTACCAAAAGCAAATCAGATACGAAAGGGTTTGCAGAATTTGATCTGGCATTACGCGATAGCATATTTAAAGATAACCCCGTTGCCAAAGTATTGTGTGAAGATGAGTTTGCTAAAAAGCGCTTTGCATGGCCTAATCCATGGGCTACTCTTATGGGTTGGGAGGGAGAGGTATATGGAAACCAATTAATAAAAATAGTGTTGAAAGAAGATGCAATTATTGGAAAGTTTGACGAAACAGATAAGCAGAATCCGTTTGCATTTTCTGACTTGAAAGGAAATAAGATTGAGATCAAAGACGCTCTTGCACATAAGGAAAAGATTGCTGCCATTTACCACATTGGCAAGGCGCAAACTATACGTTCAGAGAAATTTGTAGGAACCTATAGTGACGGCAAGCAGGTAAAGGCAGTTAATACCACTGTGCCTTTTAGAGAATATGTAATATTGAATAATGCCATGATAAAATACTGGGCTTATGGAACGGATGACATAACAGTCGAAATGAATGAAGAAATAGCTTTACTGAATAAGGTATATGATAATTGCAAAAATGTAAACGAAGGAAGTCAATTCTATAATTTAGCTCGCATACAGTATTACAACTGGCAACATAGTGATGATTTTGTGGCTGATTATTTTAACTGCATTTGTTTTGAAAATGATTTCTATCTGCTGAATAAAAAACGCATTGGTGCAATTATCTCTAATATGAAAAAGTGTGTAAAGGCCCAGGCACAACCTATTACCGGTAACTGATGCCAGAATTAATTTCTCGTCAGCAAGCTATTGCAAAACTTGAAAAGGAGATACCACCAGGGGAGTGTCTGCTTTGCCATATAGGTAAAGAGCACAATTATATTCTGCATAAAGGCAAATATTCAACAGTATTGCTTTCTGAATATCCACGCTGCTGGGGGCAGATAATGGTAATGATAAACAGGCATGTAATTTCGTTTACTGAATTGAAAACAGATGAATGGACTGAGCTCTTAACTAATGTGCAAAAAGCAACTTTGTGTGCCGAGGCAGTATTAAAGCCCTTCCGTTGCTATGTGGCAGCTACAGGCTCAGCAGATAACCTTTTAATGACTACACCACATATCCACTTTAACATTATTCCTGTATATAATAAGCAAGATAAGCCCTC
>DATHOD010000105.1:0-4186 GCA_035485295.1 Bacteroidia bacterium | reverse complement strand
GTGAAAGGCAGTTGGCTAAATAGATTCAAATACTGTTTAACTTAACTTAATTCCATAAATGGCTTTTAAGTCGTTAAAAACCAACTGATTTATAGAAGCAAATCTATTCTTTGCCTTACTGAATAACAAACCAATATTTTTCTATATTTGCCGACCCAAATTAGGTTGATATGCAAAACAAAGGTATTGTTAGGTTATTTGCTATACTGTTAGCGTTAGCTTGTGTTTATTATTTCTCATTCACATACTTTTCAATAAAAACAGAGAATACTGCTAAGCAATATGCGCAGGACTATATTAGTCGTGCGAGTGTTGTTAATGCTGCAAAAAGCTTCGCCAAAGGCGACACTGTTAAACAAAGATTTTATATCGATTCAATGCAGATTCATGCAAATGAATCATACATGGATTCAATTAAATCGGTAGCCGTTTATCCGCTTCTTGACTTTACTTACGAAGATTGCAAGGAAAGGAGTATAAACCTTGGTCTTGACTTACGCGGGGGTATGAACGTAACCCTTGAAATTTCTGAGGCTGACATTATTAAGAAGATGTCGGATAACAATAATGATGTTGTTTTCAATAAGGCATTGGCGCAAGCTGCTCAACAGCACATGCGTTCTACTCGTCCTTTCATTGACCTTTTTGGTGATGCATTCCAACAACTTAACCCTGAAGGCAAACTAGCTTCATACTTCCAAACTGTTGAGTTGAAGGATGTTATGCCATACAATTCAACTAATGATCAGGTATTGAGTGTAATAAAGGATCGTGTTCATGATGCTATTGCAACTGCTGAAAAGACCTTAAGGGTCCGTATTGACAAATTCGGTGTAACCCAACCTAATATTCAATTATTACCTGGGTCTGGCAGAATTTTAGTTGAACTACCGGGTGTAAGTGATAAAGAGCGTGTACGTAAACTATTACAAGGAACTGCTGATCTTGAATTCTGGGAAACCTACGAAAACAGTGAAGTATTCTCATACTTGCAACAAGCCAATAACCGTCTTTCTTCTATCATGTATTTTGCAAAAGATACTGCTAAGAAAGATACTATTGGAGGCAAAGCAATGGCAAGTGTATCGGACACTGGTAAAAAAGATACCACTAAAAAACTAAGTCTTGAGCAGCAATTAAATAAAGCCAATAATGGTGATACAAGCAAGGGTAAAGTAAATACTGCTCCAACTGCTTCCGATACTTCCATAGCTGCTTTCAGCAAGAAGAACCCATTGTTCTTTCTATTGAGGCCTAACTTGCAATATGATCAAAAGGGTCAGGCAAATGGTTATAGCAAAGGCCCAATGGTGGGTATGGCTAAAATTACCGATACCGCTAAGATCGATGCGATGTTACGTATGCCTGGCGTTGCCAGCATATTCCCTTCTAATCTTAGGCTAATGTGGACCGTTAAGCCTTTTGATAAAGCTGGAACTTTGCTTCAACTGGTGGCAATAAAGGTAACTACACGTAATGGACGTGCTCCATTATATGGCGATATTATTACCGATGCACGTAAAGAGTTCGAACAACAAGGTCAGGGTCACCCGCAAATTGCAATGACCATGACACCGCAAGCGGCTCTTACATGGAAAAACCTAACTCATGATAACGTTGGAAGAAGCATAGCTATTGTTCTTGATGACAATGTGTATTCATTCCCAACCGTTGAAAACGAAATTTCCGGAGGCAGATCATCTATATCAGGTAACTTCAGTGTACGTGAAGCGGATGACTTAGTTAATATTCTTAAAGCGGGCCGTTTGCCAGCTCCTGCGCATATTGTAGAAGAAAGCGTAGTAGGTGCTACATTAGGTCAGGAATCAATTCACTCAGGACTAGTTTCATTTATTGCAGCATTGCTTATTGTGCTTTTATTCATGGCGCTTTATTATAACCAGGCTGGTCGTATTGCTGACGTAGCCATGTTAGTGAACGTATTCTTTGTATTAGGTGTGCTTGCATCACTTGGCGCTGTACTTACATTGCCTGGTATAGCAGGTATAGTGCTTACTATCGCCATGTCGGTAGATGCCAACATACTTATATTTGAACGTGTACGGGAAGAGTTGAGTACAGGTAAGACGCTTGCCAATGCAATAAAAGATGGTTTCAGAAAAGCAATGTCATCGGTATTAGATGCGAACGTAACTACCTTTATTCTTGGTATTATATTATATGTATATGGTACTGGTCCAATTCAAGGTTTTGCAACAACCCTTATCATTGGTATTCCAACATCATTATTTACAGCAATATTTATTACCAGGCTTATTTTTGAACGTAGGTTATCAAAAGGCAAGGCTATTGCTTTCGATACAACCTTTACCCGTAATGCATTTAAGAACATTAATATCAACTTCGTAAAACGCAGGCATTTATACTATGTTATATCGGGTAGTATATTGGTAGCAGGCTTTATTTCATTCATGAGCAAGGGATTTGAACTTGGCGTAGATTTTAAAGGTGGCCGTACCTATGTAGTTCGTTTTGATAATGTGCCTTCTGTAGAAAAAGTACGTAGTGTATTAGCTGCTGAATTTAAGGGCGAAGCACTTGAAGTACAAACTTATGGAGAGAATACCCAGGTTAAGATTACTACAACCTACCTTGTAAACGATCCTTCTAAGAATGCACAAAGCATGGCCGATGAAGCATTAAGGAAAGGTGTTGATCAAATAGGGCATAACCAAATAATTAGTTCCGACCTTGTTGGAGAAGCCGTATCGCAGGATATTAAATCAAAAGCTATTTGGTCGGTGTTATTTGCTTGTTTACTTATGTTCATATATATATTCATTCGGTTCCGTGGATGGCAGTATGGCTTGGGTGCCGTTGTCGCACTCTTCCACGATGCATTGATGATTATGGCAGCATTTACATTGTTCAAAGGCGTATTGCCATTCTCGTTAGAGGTGAATCAGGATTTCATAGCTGCTATTCTAACAGTAATGAGTTACTCGATGAACGATACCGTTGTTGTGTTCGATAGGATACGTGAATACCTTAATGATAAAACCAAGCGTGAAAAAGCGGAAGATAAAACACATCTTATCAATTATGCGCTTAATGCTACGCTTAGCCGTACCATCAATACATCGTTAAGTATATTCTTCGTGTTGTTGGCTATCTTCATCTTCGGAGGAACAACTATCAAGGGATTCGCTTTTGCATTGTTAATAGGCATCGTAGTAGGTACATATTCTTCTATTTGCATAGCAACGCCTATTGTAATTGACTTCGATAAGAAGAAGAAAGATACTGCTGTTACCAAGTAAGGAAGTATTAACTAAATTGTATCCTGATAAATAGGAATACATGGCTTCACATCTCTTGTTTCTCGATTTCAGCGGTGGCGAATTCATGCTCATTGCATTGGTATTCCTTATGTTCTTTGGTTCAAAGAGCATACCCGGGGTAGCCAAAAGCCTTGGTAAAGCCATACGTGAATTTAAAGATGCTGCCAATAATGTTCAGCGTGAGATACAGGATAGTGCAGGGGTTAACGAGATAAAGGAAACTCTTAATCCTTCACCAACCATTCAGGCTCCGACTATTACTGAAGCGCAGCAACCGAAGGTAGAGGAGAAGCCAAAAGATACAACCGGGCAAACAGAATTGCCTCTATAATTCAACCCTTCCATAGCTTCCTTCATCTAAGAATAAAGGGGAAGAGGCATGTAAATTTGCTATCTTTGCAGTGTAGATGCTAAATGATTGGGGCCGACAGGTTTTGACAGCAGGTAGAAAGAGTAAGTAAGCACGTCGAGCATCGTGAATGTGGCTCGTTAATCTCAGTTCTCAAATTACAAAAGGCGAATCAAATTACGCCCTTGCTGCTTAATCCTTAAGGATTAACTAGCAATGTTTCCCGGGAAGCCATTCTGGCCGGCGTCCCGTCAGAAGCACCGAAAATGGCCGGATAGCCAGCATATTGTTCTGGTGTGCTGTCGAAAACAAAGGAACTAAGGTAGTAATAGCTCTGTCTTTTAGCAGTTATTACCCTACAATTAAATAGGGCTAAGCGTGTAGAAAGTTTATTGTTTCCTTGTTTGGACGAGGGTTCGAATCCCTCCGGCTCCACGTTATTTGTGCTAAATTTTAGCACAAGTTCTCAATTAGGTTAAGAGGGAATACTGCAAGTAATCCCTACTTCTTACTTCTTCACATATTTCCAATTCCT
>DATHOD010000104.1:0-17519 GCA_035485295.1 Bacteroidia bacterium | reverse complement strand
GGCAGAGTTAATGCAAAACGATATTACCCTTAATGTCAGAATTGTAAATGGTGATAGTAGTGTCTCATACCACCCCGTGGGTCTTGGAGTGCTCGTTTCACCTTATCATGCCAGACCAATATTTCAAGATTATTTTGTATATCCGCAAGGAGATATTTCCGCAGTTAATGCCGAAATGGAATTGAGTGTGACATCCCCAAATCCAAACTATAATTACACGTTGGAGATTCAATACGACCGAAGTGTGGGGATGGTAGATTTATAAATATAACCTGAAAGACCAAAGGTGTTCAATATATGGGTGAGACATGAGTTTCTATCTGGTTCATTAAGAAGTCTTTCAATCATAGCAGAAAATCTTTTAGTTCTTTATCCACATGACTGTTTTAAATGCAGCCGTGTGAATTTTGATGTGGCTGGATAATGTTTCCCTTTCCGGCGAGTTCGATTTCACACACGGCCGCGTAATGAGTTCAACCTGTACCCATTTGGGTGTAAGTTGACAGGAATATACCTATCCATAAGAAATAATGCATAAGATGCCACCAAGTGAATTATTACCTGTCGGCAGGGTGTTTCCTTTTCGGAGGTCTCTGATTTCACACACGGGCTTGTTATAAGTTTGACTTGTACCCATTCGGGTGTAAGTCTAATATTTTTTATGTATCTTACTGGTGTCCAAATTGGTCGTGGGGGTCGAGTTGGACGCATATAATTATTTAGGCCCCCATGATAAGAAAGCTGAAATGCGCAATAGTAGACAATGATCCATTCATACCTTCATTGGTAAAGGATTTAGTGGCAAATGTCTCTTTCGTCGAGATAAGCAATACGTTTAACTGTCCACTCCAGTTTCTTAAATCATTGAACTCACTGAATATTGATGTTTGCCTGCTTGACATAAATATGCCGGGCATGGACGGCCTGACAGTTTCCGAGCATCTTAATGGAATACCTTACATATTTATCACTGGTAATGATAATTTGTTACGAGGCGCTCTTGATAAGAATCCGGTAGATATCATTACTAAACCAATCAGTCCAGGTCGGCTCTTATGGGTGTTGGAGAAAACGTACAAGCAGGTAAAAGGCAATTCTACAATAGATAATTACGCATTATTTAATGTGGCTGAATCAACTGATAAAGTTAAAATCAAGTTGAATGAGATTCAATATGTAGAATCTTCTACTAAGAATCCGAGAAATAAAGTAATCATATTGCGTAGTGGAAAGAAATATACTCTTATGGATAACACATTTGAGAAACTGCTTTCGCTATGCCCGGAACTTGCACAAGTCAATCGGAAAGAATTAATTTCTTTGGAAGCTATACGGCAGGTCAGACATGATGAAATAACAATAGCTATAAAGAAAGTAGACATCAAAGTTACATTAAGTGATACATGCAGGAAGAAATTTATGGCTCGCCTCCAGAAACATTAATTTACAAGAGGAATCAATATGATATAGTTCGTTACGTAAAAATTCCCGTTCATTACGTTTAGGAGTCTAATTCAAATAAATTTCATAAAAAAATAATGTTTATTTATTTGGAAATTTAAAATCTCTTTCCTAAGATTGCCATATAAAATTTATCCACAACTCACTGTTAATAATTGTTAAGCCACCACAAACCCACTGCCAATAAGGTATTTATAAAAAATTGAATCATGCCAAAGTTTACCAAAAACTTTTTCTTTTCCGTTTCAATTATTGCACTATTCGTGTTTGGAAGCATTTGTACAGCCAATGCACAGCGAATAAGTATTGTAAGCGCAGAGGTAAATTCATATAATGTTTCTCCCCGTGGACTTTGCCAGGTAACCCTAATGAATCCCTCAAGCAATGTAACCGTATATCTGCAGGCACAACTTATGGATGCCGCCAATGAGCCACTCATAACAGTTAAAACAAATCCTTTCCTTTTACATAATGGTCTCAACGTTTCAGCCAATATGAATTTTTCAATCGGCTCGGTTGACTATGCAAATACGAGTGTTACCAATTATATAAGAAGCGCCAGTATATTACCTACCGGTAAATACAATTACTGTGTAAAAGTAATTATAGTAGGAGGTAATGCAGAAGAGGGCGATGAGTATTGCGATGAAATAGCGTCTGACCTTAATTCATATTTATATTTGGTAACTCCGGAAGATAAAGACACGGTAAGTACTCTTTATCCACTTCTGGTTTGGAACCACAGTGATCCTTTCAGTCTGCTTGGCCCGGGTGAATATTATCGCATGGTAGTGGTGGCACTCTCACCAGACCAGACAGCAGAAGAAGGCATTACAGTGAACACTCCTATATATATGAAGAGCAACCTGGAAGAAAACCAGGTGCAATATCCAATTGATGCGCCCGCACTGGAACCAGGAAAGCACTATGGATGGGAAGTGCAACTAGTAAGTAATGATGTGGTGACGAATAAAACCGAAGCATGGGAGTTTATTGAGGCAATCACCACAAAGCCCAAAGACCTAAAATATGCAGTGGTGAAAACCAGTGTTGACGGAGGTTTTTATATTGCAGTTAATAACAGGATATTTTTCAAGTTCGATGAGTCCTATGCTACAAGCGCTGTAGTGGAATGCATAATATATGATGAAAAGATGGAGCCTGTAAAGAGCAGGACCCAAGATGCCTCGAAGGATGATAATTCAGTTGCATTGAAAAGGCAGGGGTATAACCAATATGAAATAGACCTGGATAATATGAATGTGAAAAGCGGATTTTATTTATTGCAGTTAAAAAATGGCAAAGGAGAAACCTTTAAGCTGAAATTCCTGGTTAACTAAAAAATAATATTTGTGAAGGATAAAATAAAGAGCATCATGATTTGGGTGGTATTGGGATTGATAGTAGTGTATTTGGCATTTGAGCACTTTGCTGGAAGGCCGAAAACAGGGTTTATTATAATCCAGGACATATATAGCCAGTTTGAAATGAAAAAGGAGTTGCAAAAGAAATATGAGTCAGCACACAATGCCAGAAAAAGAATAGCAGATAGTATGGTAATGAACATACGTATGCTGGGGCAGAAGATAGATGCAGAGAAAGGCAAGGATACTTCTGATATAAGCCATTTCAAAGCAATGCGAATGGAGTATTCTGAGAGAAAGCAAAGGTCAGACCAGGATGACAGTACACAGTCCAAGCAATATGATGATGCAATATTGAACCAGCTTAACCAATATGTGAAAGATTACGGCAAAGAAAATCACTATGAATACATTTTTGGAAATGGCAATGGTTCACTAATGGATGCTGATGAATCTAAGAATATCACTGCCCAGGTAACACAATACGTAAATCAACGATACGAAGGAAAGAAATGAGAAAATTGTTTCCATGCATATTATCTCTTGGATTGTTATCCTGTACTCAGATATTTTCTGGTAAAGGTGGTAATATAGAATCCCTTGATGGAAGTGGTGGAAGCAATAGTCAGGTGAATAATGAAAAGTTACCTCCGGCTCAATATGTAAAATGGGTGGAGGATGAACAAAACGGGTTGAAAAAATCCAAGACGATAGATGATATTATATATACCGCTCAATATAAACCTTGCCAATATGTAGTTTGTGAAGAAGAAAAGAAAATGGCAATTGCCGACTCAACAATTAAGCAGGAGGTTTCTGAATTAGGGGGGATGCAATACATGAACTTAAAAATAGAACTTAAAAACGGAAGCGGAGAATTTCTTAGGTACGGTATTTCAACACGGGAAGAATATAATGAGCGGGTAAACTATTTCTCATTCGGTATGCAAAAGGATGTGCAACTGGTGGATGCTGGTGATACATTACCCTGTTTGCTTTTTCATTATGAACGTTTATATAGCATAGCACCTTACGGTACTTTTTTATTGGCATTTCCAAAAGGAAAGAATATAGATGGAGATAAGACATTGATAATTTTTGACCATGTTTTCAATACGGGTATAGTAAAGCTTTTCTTTAAAGGCAGTGATTTAAAAAACACACCACAGCTTGAAGCGATATGAGATATAGCTTACCTAAAATACAGAAGAGATTGAAGAAACCGTTAAAAAAAACGGTGGCTCTCACTGTTGTCTTTAGTATGCTGTTCCAGTTAGGTGCCCCTACTTGTGCGTATGCATTGACAGGAGGCCCAAGTCAACCGGAGGTGCAGAGTTTTGAGCCTGTAAGCACATCCGATATGGTAGATCCTTTTAGTGGCGGATTTACATATAACATCCCTCTTTTAAATGTTGACGGATATCCAATAAATATTAGCTATCACAACGGGATAACGATGGATCAGGAAGCTTCTTGGTGCGGATTGGGCTGGAACATTAACCCGGGTGTCATCAATCGTAACGTCAGAGGTTTGCCTGATGATTTTGACGGGGATGTTATGGAGAAGGACTTCAATATGAAAGAAAATGACACATATGGTGTTTCTGTTGGAGCAGGTTTTGAATTATTTGGTTTTTCAGCTCTTAGTATAGATGCTTCTCTTGGAGTACACTATAATAATTACAATGGTGTTGGAGCGGATCTTGGAATATCGCTTGCTATAACTGCCAGTCTGCCTGCCGGCACATCTCTTACCGGAAGTCTTGGACTTAATTCAAGCAGCGATGAAGGAATGACCATTACAAAAAGTATAGGATTAAGTTATGCGGTTCAGGAAGGCGGATCACAAGAAACTTCTACCAGCTTCGGATTGCATACGGGTTCATCTTTTAATTCCAGGACAGGAATGACCCAGAGGACTATTGGTGTAAGCGTTAGCCAGTCTGAGAAGGAGTCCGATGCAGCCCATGCAAAATTTAATCCAAAGGAAGATAAAACAGGTTATTCAGATGCTTCTATAGGTGCTACTGCAAGAATTAATCCTATGCAGACCACATTTTCGCCCCAAGTGACTAATCCCATGTTTAATCTTTCCATTACAGGAAGCTTTAAATTGGGTCTTGAGTTATTCGGAGGTAATGGTAGTGCCAATATAAGCGGATATTTTTCCAGCCAGCAGGTAGCGACCAATGTAATTACAAATCCCGCCTATGGATATATGCATGCCGAAGACGGCGTATATAACTCTAATGCCATGATGGATTTTAACAGGGAGAAGGATATGCCATTCACCAATACCACTCCCGATCTGCCATTGGCCAATTTCACATACGATATTTTTTCTGTTTCGGGGCAGGGTGCTGGTGGTAGTTACCGATCTTTCCGTGGCGACCTTGGACACGTATTCGATCCATATACAGCTTCTACAAGCAATGGGTATAATATTGGCGCTGAAGTAGGTGCCGGAAATCTGGTGCACGTAGGGGTAGATTTGACCATGAACACTACAACCAGCTACAGTCAGGATTGGACGGCTGACAATTATGCAACTTCAGGACTGTCATTTAAGTCATCCGTACCAGGCAATCCATTATATGAACCTACTTATTTGAAGGAAGCGAATGAGAAAACAGTTGAAACTGATCCTGCGTTCTTTCAAAAAACAGGAGGCTATAGTCCTGAACGTATTCAATTGAATCAGTTGGGAGATTTTTATACAGTAGGAGCCAGTAACTATTCATCCGGATTGGGAGTCAATCCTAACAATTACCGTAATGCACGTGATATAAGAAATCAGAGTATTATCCCTCTTACACGGGGTCAATTAAAAAAGTATGGGCTCGAAGATCCAAGCAGTTTAAATCTATACCCAAATGCCCAGCCATACCACATTGCGGAAATCACTTCGCTGGCTACAGATGGAAAACGTTATGTCTATGGTATAGCCGCATATAATACAAAGAAAGAAGAAACTACTTTTGCTGTCGGTGGTTCAAGCGACCCTAATCCGAATGCCAATGCTTCAACTGGGTTAGTATCCTATAGTCCGGAGGCAGATAATACAATAAATAATGCATTAGGGACAGATAATTACTATAGTAGTGTAATTACACCGCCCTATGCACACAGCTATCTTCTGACAGCGGTACTTTCTCCTGATTATGTTGATGCCGATAGTATTAGAGGGCCGAGTGAAGGTGACCTTGGAACCTGGACAAAATTCAATTACACTAAAATACCGAAATACAATTGGAGAATACCGGTTGAAGCCAATGAGGCCACATATAATGAGAGTAAGAAATCTGACCCAGGAGACGACCGGGGTAATTATTTATATGGTGAAAAGGAACTTTGGTACTTAAACTCTATAGAGACCAAAAATTATATTGCAATATTTACTACTACAGCAAGGCAGGATGCCAGAGGAGTGCTCGGTCGGGATGGAGGCATAAATCTTGATACGAATGCTGCATCAAGAATGCTTAATATGATAAGCCTGTACGCCAAGCCAAATTATAATGCCCACCTTGCAAATCCATCTATTCCGCTTGTACCAATTGAACAGGTACATTTTGAATATGATTATTCACTGTGCCCTGGAGTTCCTAACAATGCGAGTGGAGGCGGGAAGCTTACCCTTAAGAGGATATATTTTACTTATCAGACTTCCTTCAAGGGACGTTTAAGTCCATACATATTTAAATACAGCAACACTAACCCCGCTTATAATATTAAAGCGAGTGACCGCTGGGGATTTTATAAGCCCGACACCGTTAGTAATTATGTTGGAACAACCGCAGGGTTATCACCTGGAGATTATCCTTATGTGGAACAAAACAAACATTTGCAAGACAGTCTTGTTAAGGCATGGACACTAACCGATATTACGCTTCCATCGGGCGGAGCCATTCATGTGGATTTTGAGTCAAATGATTATGCTTATGTACAGAACCTGCCCGCTGAACAAATGTCTCGTGTAGATGGGAATAGTGTTTCTGGTCCAGCCTCTGAAGGGCAGCTATTGTCATTGGTGCCGGGGCCTCCGAATCAACAACCGTATTTGCTCTTTAAACTGCAAAAGGATCAAAGCGGAAATTACATAACGAATTTGAGTAAATATTTCAGCGGAATGCAGTATCTATATTTCCGTTTTCTGATGCAGATTACTCCTGCAAACAGTAATAACAATTATAACAGCAATTGTTTTGAATACGTCAGCGGGTATCTTCCTACTTCACAGATAACGGCTTCCGGTTTGTCTTCTACACCCGGTTATGGATGGCTTCAATTGGGAGGAGTTACCTTGGATGACAATGGAGGGCCAAATTATTGTCCTATTATCAGGGCGGCACTGCAATATGGTAGAACCGAAACACCAAGGCTGGTATTTAATGAACCAAATATTAGCGGTTCATTCGGTGAAAGTGTGCTTGAGGCTCTGGTTGTTTCCTTAGGGCAATTTCTAAGTATCGGTCAAGGAATCAACCAATCTATTTTAGGAAATAATCCTTCCTACTGTACCAATTTCGTTGCAGATAAATCCTGGATACGTCTGAATAATGTCACCGGGCAAAAACTGGGAGACGGGGCAAGGGTAAAAGATATAATGAGTATCGACCAGTGGAACGGAATGACAGGTGGTGCTGAACCAACTTTTGATTATGGGCAAGAATACTCCTATACAACTACATTATCGGATGGTACTATTATTTCTTCCGGAGTAGCAAGTTACGAACCTCAGATTGGAGGTGATGAAAATGTATGGAAGCAGCCGGTATTTTATAATAGTACACCAGCGCCTACATTGGTTCCTGATGACAAGCATTATATGGAAACGCCTTTCGGAGAATCATTCTTCCCGTCTGCCAGTGTGGGGTATAGCGTAGTTTCAGTCAAGAACCTCCAGCATGCCAATGTGCACAGAAATGCTACCGGTACTGTCGTACATGATTTCTATACAAGTTATGATTTCCCTACAATTACCAACCAGACAGACTTACAGGAGATTGAAGAAAAAACAGATCCATATAGCATATCTTCTTTATTAAATATTGACGTAAGAGATTACATGACTGCCAGTGAAGGATATGTTATACAAAATAATGACATGAATGGTAAACCAAAAGGGCAGCAGGTATATCAGGAAGACCAGACTGTGCCTATTAGCACGGTTGCCTACTATTACAAAAGGACGCCGTATAATACTGGCAGTTACCAGTTGGATAATAATGCAACAGTTATAAATAGCGATGGCAGTATAGGCAGTGCAACCATAGGAGTATTTTATGATAATGTAGAAGATTTCAGAGAATCGGAAACAGATAATGTTTCAGGAACACTTCAGTTGAACGATGATGGATTTCTGCTTGGGTTCATACCAATTGACATACCGCTTGGGTGGCCGGCATTTTCAAGCTCCAGCAATCGTTTCAGGTCTACAGTAACTACAAAGGTGATAAATACTTTTGGGTTACTTGATTCAACCATAGTAACTGACCTTGGTTCCACAGTAAAAACCCAGAACCTTGCATATGATGCAAATACAGGGGAGGTGCTGCTGACTAAAACCGCCAATGATTTTAATGATTCCATATTTAATCTTACTTACCCGGCGTACTGGTATTACGACGGTATGGGGCAGGCATACAGGAACATTGGTCTTCGCCTCAGTGGAGTGCCATTTTCATCAGGTACGGCAATGGTAAGTAACGCTTCGCAATATTTTGTGCCAGGAGATGAGCTTGCTTTAACAAGCCCGGGTGATAGCGAAAAGGTTTGGGTTACACAAGTAACGGGCAATACTGTTACAACAGAATTAAAGAATGGGAACCCACCATCGGGCACAAGTTATAATTTGGAAGTCATACGTTCTGGAAGAAGAAATATGCAGACTATGGATATGGCTAAACTGACAACTCTACTTAATCCGATCTATAGTTTGCAAAGCAACTCCTACCAAAAAGTTACACAGGCCAGTGCAAAGATTTATACGGACAGCTGGCGCACCTATTGTAATTGTTTTGAAAAGCCATCTATGGAAACTGACAATCCATATGTACTTGGAACGAAGGGCAATTACCGCTTAAAAACATCTTTGCTTTATTTGACACCAAGGGATCAAAGCAATTTTGATAACAATACCAATATACGGCAGGACGGAACATTTAATTCATACAATCCTTTTTATTCTGAAAGCGGTGGCAGTTGGACAAGCACACCTCAGAACTGGACTTTCACAAGTGAAGTGACGGACTTTAACCCATATGGACAGGAGATAGAAGATAAAGATGCACTGGGCAGATACTCATCAGCGACCTTTGGCTATAACCAAACTTTGCCTACAGCAGTAGCTGCCAACTCAGAATATCAGGAAATGGGCTTCGACGGTTTCGAAGATTATGGATTTAAGGGATGCGCGGATAATCACCTTGACGTAAACCGGAGTGCCGTAACAGTAGATTCCACCCAGGCGCACACGGGATGGCACAGCTTATTGGTGAGCAGCGGAAATCCTGTTATCATCGGAGGTCAGCTTACAACTTGTTCGCCATACAATCCATGCAATATTTCTCTATGCTATAAGGATATTGCCCCCAATCCAGTGAGAAACGGTATTATTAATATTGATGCCATAGGCGGAACAGCGCCTTATACTTATAGCTACAACGTGACTTCCGGTAGTTTGCCTGTATCCATGGGGGCAGATGGTAGCTTGAATATCCCATATGGTAATGCCGGAACTATTACAATTACCGCAACGGATAGTAAGGGATGTACAACTCAGGTAACAGCCGTAGTATCAAACAATGGTAGTATTACCGGTATTACCCAGTGTCCCGTATGTAATTTAACCATGTGTTATACCCTGCATGGACATGGTGTCGACACTACAGATTTCCATGCTTCCGGTGGGACACAGCCTTATACATTTACAATAACGGATATAGGTACTGATCAGGGTGGTATGGGTAATTGCAATATACATAATGGGATTCAGTCTGGTGCCGATTTTTTCATGTATAGTCATGGCATATGTTTATTTTATTTTACCATTACCGTAACCGATGCTAATGGATGTACTTTTTCTATAACAGTTCATCATGATGGTGAGATCATTCCACCTTCTATGTATCAATGTGATTAATAATAAGAGATGATTCTTGATAAGAAAGATGAATAGGTTTAGAAACATAGCAATATTTGTTTGTGCATGTATTTTATTAATGCATGTAGATTCCTATGCTCAGGTTGTGATTCTTCAGCAAGGTTTCGACTCTACGTCTGGCTCACAGGCAAATGGTACCTGGACCAATGTGGACCAGATACAGAATGGAGGAAATACCTGGACCAATCAAGGTACGGGTAACGATGTAATTGAAGGAAATAATTCCTGTTCAGGATGGTCCACCTGCAATGATAAAACCGGTAATACATATGGTATTACGGGTGGGGCTCCGAATTTTAAAGGAACCGGAACCAATGTAGGTTATTTAACTACTAACTCCACTTATTTCTCAATTTTTGATATTTATGATGCCTCTTATGGATCATATGGAGGAATATATACGCCGGTATTTAATCTTACCGGATACACGAATGCTCACCTTACGTTTTATTGGAACAATGCTAACACCACAAATTCATACATACAGGTACAGTATTGGAACGGAAGTTCTTGGACAGGTGCAACAAATTTTGGCACGGGAACCGGAAGCCTTGGTTGGCATCAGGCAACTATGACATTACCTTCAACAGCAACTGAAGTAGTATTTTTTATTGTTTCGGACTTCTACTATTACGCTGTTGGTCTTGATCAAATAGAGATATATGCTACCCCTAATTGTACAACGCCGACAGCCTCTATAAGCAGTTCCACCAATGTAAGTTGTTATGGACAAAGCACAGGAAGCGCCACAGCAAGCACAAACGGGACATCACCAACATATAGTTGGTCGCCAAGCGGCGGAACAAATGCTACGGCAAGTGGACTCTCTGCCGGTACTTATACTGTAACGGTAACTGTGCCCGGCGGATGCCATAATACAGCCACGGTAACTATTACACAGCCAGCTTCAGCATTATCGGCAAGCATAAGTTCTCATACCAATGTGAGTCCATGCAGCACAAGCACCAACGGCACCGCAACCGCTTCAGCAAGCGGAGGTACCTCACCGTATGCTTATTCATGGACGCCTTCGACAGGTGTGACAGGGGCAAATACTGCATCTGCAAGTACAATGGGTCAGGGTACGTATACCTGTACTGTAACGGACGCCAAAGGATGTACCACCACAGCTACTATAGTTATAAGCGGTCCGTCGGCTGTTACCGGTAGCATAAGTTCACAAACCAATGTTTCATGTAACGGAGGGAATAATGGTTCGGCGACCATATCGGCTTCAGGAGGTACATCGCCTTATACATATTCCTGGTCACCAAGCGGAGGTACTGCTGCCACTGCAAATAATCTTACAGCGGGAACCTATACATGTACTATTAAGGATATTAATAATTGTACAGGAACTGTTTCAGTAACAATTACCCAGCCGTCTGTACTCTCAGCAAGTATAAGCTCGCACACTAATGTGTTATGTTATGGACAGAGTACTGGTAGCGCCACCGTTTCAGCATCGAATGGTACTTCACCTTATGCCTATTCCTGGTCACCAAGCGGGGGGACTGGAACTACGGCAAGTAACCTTTCAGCCGGAAGTTATACTGTTACAGTAACAGATCATAATGGATGCACAACTACAGCAAGTGTTACAATTACCCAGCCCGCCTTTGCTTTATCAGCAAGTATCAGTTCGCATTCCAATGCACCTTGTAACGGAGAAGATGGTAGTGCAACAGTTACAGCATCGGGAGGCGTTACACCGTATACGTATTCCTGGTCACCAAGCGGAGGAACAGGTAGCTCCGCTAATGTTCCTGCGGGAAGCTATACTGTTACGGTTACAGATCATAATGGATGTACTGCCACGGCAAGTGTCACCATTACACAGCCTGCGGATTTTACAGGAACAATTACTACGTATAATATTTGCGGCAGCGGCAATACGGGAGCTATCTCTGTGCAGTTGACTGGAGGCACAACACCATATACGTATTCATGGACACCCAATGTGACGACCACGGATTCTGCAGGTAATCTTAGTGCTGGTTCATACACCGTTATAGTTAATGATGCTAATGGCTGCGGACCCTTAGAAGGTACAACGACAATCTCTCATATCACAGCAGAAACTGTTAGCATTACATCACAAACCAATGTTTCCTGTTTCGGCGGAAATAATGGAAGCATCACGGCTTCCGCCTCTCCGACAGTCAATTATGCATGGTCTCCAAGTGGAGGTACTAATGCTACTGCCAGCAGCCTTACGGCAGGTACCTATACAGTAACATCAGTAGAAAGTAATGGTTGCAGAGCTACAGCCAGTGCAACTGTAACGCAACCACCGGCAATCAGAGATTCCATAAGTGCATCAACCAATGTAAGTTGTAATGGAGGCAGCAACGGCAGCGCCACCGTAGGAGTGAAAGGTGGTACATCGCCATACACTTATTCCTGGAACACATCACCAGTTCAAACGAATGCTACAGCGGCAAGCCTTACAGCCGGCAGTTATACAGTGACTATCCATGATGCGCATAGTTGTACTTCAACAGCTACAGTTACCATAACCCAGCCGGCATTATTGAGAGATTCAATAAGTGCATCAACCAATGTGAGTTGCAATGGAAGCAGCAGTGGCAGTGCCACAGTAGGAGTGAAGGGCGGAACAACTCCATATGCCTATTCATGGAGTACTTCGCCTGTTCAAACAAGTGCAACTGCGACTGGACTTAGTGCAGGCAGCTATACGGTAACCGTTACCGATGCCAACAGTTGCAGCCATACAGCTTCGGTAACGATAACTCAACCTTCCTTGTTAAGGGACTCGATAAGTGCATCAACCAATGAGAGTTGCAATGGAGGCAGTAGTGGCAGCGCCACAGTAGGAGTGAAAGGTGGAACAACACCATACAGTTATTCTTGGAATACATCGCCTGTTCAAACGAATGCAACCGCTACGGGCCTTAGTGCAGGTAGTTATACGGTAACCGTTACCGATGCCCATAGTTGTACCAATACTGCTACCGTAACAATTACTCAGCCATCCGCAGTAACTGTAACTCTTAATGCAGCCATAGGAATGGGAAATGTGAGTTGCAATGGAGGAAACAATGGTTATGTAGGAGCAATTGCGAGTGGCGGAACATCTCCATATACTTATTCCTGGAATACCTCACCTGTTCAAACGAATGCTACTGCTACAAATCTTTCAGCAGGCAGCTATACTGTAACTGCAACTGATGCTCATGGTTGTACAGGCACATATTCAGTAACCATAACCCAGCCGTCATTATTGAGGGATTCTATAAGCTCATCAACCAACGTTAGTTGCAACGGAGGCAATAATGGTAGTGCCACGGTAGGAGTGAAGGGTGGAACAGCCCCATATACGTATCTATGGTCTCCAAGCGGAGGAACCAGTGCCACAGCGAGCGGTCTTAGTGCAGGAACGTATACCGTAAGTGTAAATGATGCTAATTCCTGTGGTCCATTAACTGCTACCGTAACTATAACACAACCAGGTGCCGTAACAGCGAATATTAGTTCACAGACGAATACAAGTTGTGGCGGAGGCAATAATGGAAGTGCAACAGTAACTGCTGGCGGAGGGACTTCACCGTACACATATTCATGGAGCAATGGTGAAACCACATCTACTGCAACCGGACTTTCAGCAGGAACATATACTGTAACAGTAAAGGATGTAAATAATTGTAGTGCCAGTACCACAGCAATCATTACACAAGGCTCTTCAACAATAAGCGTGAATGCAACTTCCACTCCCGGATGCGGAGGGAACAATGGAAGTGCTACCGCAACAGCCAGCGGAGGTACATCGCCATATACATATTCATGGGCTCCAAGCGGTGGAACCAATGCTACAGCAAGTAATCTGAGTACAGGCACATATACCGTAACAGCGACAGATGCAGGTGGATGTACAGGTACGGCAACCGTTACGGTGACCGATTATTCAATCCCAACGGTATCTGTTTCACCTCCTTCGGCAAGCATTAATGAGGGAAATAATGTGTCGCTTACAGCAACAGGTAGCAGTGGCACCGCCCCATATACTTTTACATGGGCACCGCCTGCAGGACTTAGTGCAACGGTGGGAGCAACAGTAATAGCAAGCCCTACGGTTACAACCACGTATACAGTGACAGTAAAGGATGCCAATAATGTTTGTAGCAGTACCGCAACTGTAACAATTACCGTCACCCCTTCAACCGTTCAAACACCAACCAGTTGTGATACATGTATAGGAGGACTTAATTTAATTCCGGGCAAAACATATCTCGTAAGTGTATGGACAAAAGTAGTGAGTGCCCCAGCAGGCGATACGACCTATACAACACCTGAATTAGCGATTGTATTCCCTCCTTCTCCACCATTACCATATTTTGTACCTCAAGGGCGTATCATTGATGGCTGGCAGCGTATAGAGGGACAGTTTACAGTGCCTCTGACGGCTACCAGTTTTAATATTGTTCTATCCTGTACAAGCGGTCAATGTAATTTCGATGATATACGGGTTTTCCCATTTAACGGGACCTTGAAGACTTATGTATACGATCCCAATACCTTGCGGCTTGCGGCAGTATTGGATGAAAGAAATTACGCCACCATTTATGAATACGATGAAGAAGGAAAGCTGATACGTGTAAAGAAAGAAACTGAACGAGGTATTATGACGATCCAGGAAAGCAGAACCAGTATGCAGAAACAATAATGAAGAAGAGAATACTCATATTGATTTTGAATTACCTTGTTGTATTTTCAGCTATGGCGGGAAGTGCTGTCAAGTGGAGTGAAATAGATCGCAATGCCATGTCAACCGATATGATGGCCTTGGGCAAGCTCTTCCAGCAGATGAGACATTACAAGGTTGATATCATGCAAAGCTCATATGAAGATTATACATCTGAGGTGTACCATGAGAGAACGAAAGGATATTTTGAAAGAAGCAATGAAGACTACCATGATTATACCCTTGGTATACATACTATACAGAGCAATGGATGCAGAACCGTAATCGACAGTGCCAAAGGGATTCTCATCATTGGAGATCCCACATCTACGATAGACAGCATGATGCCTGAGTCGAACTATAAAGTAATGCTTAAACTATGCACCTCTATTAAGAAGGCCCAAAATGGAAACTTTACATATTACCGCATGGAGTTCAAAGAAGGGTACGTGTTAAGTGCATATGAGTTTACCATAGAAGATAAGCTGCCTAATAAGATTGTCATGTATTATAGTAAAAAAGTAAAAAAAGGAGCAACGCTTACCAAACCAAGAATGGAAATTGTATTCAGTAACTGGAAGATGAATCCCCAGGAGACTGAAGGCGAATATGATATTCAAAAATATTTGATAAAAAGCGGGAACAGCTATGCTCTGAAAGCACCTTATGCAGGTAAGTTTAAATTGCTTGACCAGCGTGTGAAAACAAGAAACGATAAAAAATGAACATCTTGAAAACACATATCAGAATAATTTGGGTGTGCTGCATTTTGCTCTGCGGTTCCATCAGCCTGCATGCAGGCGTTCTCAAATACCATCAGCGCATAGAAGCCGGGTTGACTGTTGGTTGCCCAACAATAACTATACCGCCTTCCGGTGGGTGTGCAAGTTCATATGTAACGGTAGGGCCTGCTGCCGCCGATGCATTCAGGGATTACAGCCTGAAGGATATTCTTACCCTGGGTATAGACCATAATAACCTGATGTATTTGCCGGATTCCTTTACCTGCCAGGTAACTGTGCTTATAAGGCAGTGGGATATAAACAACCATCCTATTACGCCAAATATCACTCAGACACTTACGGTACGTTATACCCCTTTCACATACACAACATATTTGGACAAAGCAGCTTTTGTTTTCCCGAATGCTTATTCATATAATGATTCTATTATTGCAATTAATGTAGTAAGCAGTAATCCTTCTATTGCCTCAACGACAACCCTTCCGGTCAATGTATATTTAGATGCCGATATTGAATTACAGCGATATTATGATCTGACACCTTATGCCAGTACTCCTATAAGTATAAGTTCTACAGCTAATTCGATTGATTGCAGTAGTACCCCTAATGAATTGTTAGTTACCTGGGCAACGCAATTGGGTGCGGAACAATATGACCTGGAGTGGACATTTGTAAATGACTATGCTAACTCAGATCTTACCGGTACCTATCTTTCATCAAGCCAGGTAGGATATGAGTTCACGCATAACAGCACACGTATTACCACAACAGCCACCAGCTACCCTATTACGCTGGCCTATGAGCATGGTTATCTGATTTACCGTGTTCGGGCAGTAGGGAATGATATTTATAATCCTTCCATAAATATAACGGGGGTCTGGAGCATTGCCAGCGATAGCGGGCGTGTAAGCAGTATTGCATCCGGCTCGCAATATCAGGTTGTAAACCCTCATGAAAACGATAATAAGAACTATCAGTACAATGCGACTTTCGCTGAGGAGGGAAAGAAAAAGGAAGTCGTTACATATTATGATGGAACTTTGCGGAGCAGGGAAGCGGTAACGAAAATGAACTCAGATAGCAATGTCCTGGTAGGGCAAACTATTTATGATTACCAGGGGCGTCCGGCAGTAACAGTATTGCCCGTGCCTGTTCAATTTCCAACCTGTTCAAGGAATAAACAGCCAAGTATTCATTACTATCCGGACTTTAATTTAGTGGATACATTAAATGGAAGTGCATATGGACAGCGTCCTTATAGCAGGCTTGATTTTGACCGCAATACAACAGATTCATGCACGGTGGGCGCTGACAGTATGAGCCGTTTTCAGGGAGCCTCGAATTATTATTCTCCCCTTAACCCAAGACAGCAGGGCTTCCAGGCTTATGTACCCGATGCGCATGGTTATCCATTTTCACAGGTTCAATATACACCGGACAATACGGGAAGGATAAAAGCACAGGGTGGAGTAGGGCCTCAGTTCCAATTAGGTAGCGGACACGAAACAAAATACATATACGGGCAACCTAACCAGCTTGAACTGGACAGGATGTTCGGTTCTGAAGCTGGAGATGCGACACATTACAAGAAGAACGTGGTCATCGATCCGAATGGCCAGGCAAGCATTTCATATCTCGATCAGGAAGGACGAACGATCGCTACCTGCCTCGCAGGGTTATCAGGGACAGACAGTTCAGGACACTTCTTGCTTTCTTCTCTTCCAAGTCAGGCGAAAGCATTAGATACACTCAAAGTAGATTTATTTGCAGCGAACTCCAACGGGCATAGCAATAATAATACTGTAAATGTAGATGGAAATGCTATTGTGTTCAATACGCAACTTTCAGTTGCATATAATAGTACTTATAAATTCCATTATTATATAGGTGTGGATACTTTACATGCACCTTGCAGTAATATTTGTATTCAATGTGTATATGATTTGCAGATTGTAGTTACAGATGATTGCGGAAGAATTGTAGCTTCTTCAGGAGCTCCGGGGGCTGCAAATCCTATACATAAGCATGTTGGGAATTTTAGCATCAGAAATGATAGTGTCGTGTTTACAACATCATGCAGTGCA
>DATHOD010000103.1:0-5541 GCA_035485295.1 Bacteroidia bacterium | reverse complement strand
CTGATATGATTAAGATTGCTATGATTAATATTCATAATGAGATGGAGGCAAAAAAGCTCCGTTCAAAAATGATATTGCAGGTGCATGACGAATTGGTCTTTGACGCTTATCCTGAAGAATTAGATGTACTTAAGCCGCTGGTGGAAGACAAAATGAAGAATGCCATAACTCTTAATGTCCCTGTAGATGTGAATATGGGTGTTGGTAAGAACTGGCTGGAGGCGCACTAAGCTTATTCTTGTTAAAAACTGTTAAGCTCCAGAGGAAAGCCACTATTAGAGTTTACCTTTGGAATATGAAATTATTGGCAACAATACTATTAGCTTATTTTTCACTCTTGCTTGTGCAGCCAAGTGTGCTTCATGGAAGTTCATGTTGTACAAAGCATGAAGTTAGTAAAATGGCTTGCTGCCAGAAAGAAAAGAAATCTGCAAAACCAATAGCCAATAAATCTACTGCCCCATTCTGCTGCCCATTCTGTAATTGCTGTTTTGGATTTGTAGTTTCAAATAGCACATCTGAAGTTGCAGTTATTGAAGAAACTGTAAAGAGTGTAACCCAATATATTCAGCCCAATTCATCCACATTTGCAAGTGATTGCTGGCGTCCGCCTGAAAATACTGGTTGTCTTTTAGGATAATTGACCTGTATTTTCAATTTATAAATTCAAATATTATGAAACGTAATCTTGTATTAGCAGGCTCTGCAATGCTATTAGCATTGTCAACCTTCGCCGGAAATGGAACAACAAATAGCAGCACAAAAGATAAAAGCTGCTGCTCAGTTTGTACAACTCACTGTAAATGCGATAAATCATGTTGCACTAATGGCAATTGCGATAAAGGCAAGTGCTCACATGAAACGTGCAAGTCGAACAATTGCAGTAAATAAGTTGTGATTTGTTACATGAAAAGGGAGGCAAATGCCTCCCTTTTTTATTTACTAACTTTGAAAGACTATGGTTATCCTTTTTGATGGAGTTTGTAATTTATGTAATTGGTGGGTCAGATTTATTCTGAAACACGATAATAATAAGGTGTTTAAATTTGCCTCCCTACAATCTAAGTACGGAACAGAGCTTCTGGCGCATTATAACTTACCTTCTTCTCCACTTGAAAGCGTATTGCTCTATGACGGGAAGGAACTATATAGCCATTCAGATGCTATAATCAGAATAAGCAGCAAGCTAAGTAGCATTTATAAAGTTGGGATTGTTTTAAAGTTTCTACCTAGATTTATAAGAGACCCACTCTACAGAATAGCTGCTAAAAGCAGATACAGCATATTTGGTAAGAGAAAAGAATGCATGGTTCCGGATGAGACTATGAAAAGTAGATTTCTAGACAATACTCCGTTTATTCCTGGACAACAGGTGTAAGTCCCATTTTCTTTCCTCTTTCAATCATAAACTTATAGGCAGCTTCACGCTCATTAGGGATTATTCCTTCTAACATTGCGTCACGAATAGTGTCTTTTATTATACCTACTTGCAAAGAAGGACCAATACCAAAGCATTTCATAATATCTTCACCAGATATAGGCGGTTGCCAATTGCGCAGATTATCTTTCTGCTCTACTTCTTTTAGCTTTTGCCTTACTAATTGAAAGTTCTTCAGGTAACGTTTCATCTTACCTGAATCTTTAGTAGTTATATCTGCTTCGCACAATAGCATAAGATCATCAATATCATCTCCTGCATCAACCAGCAACCTTCTAATAGCTGAATCCGTAACCGTTTCCTGTGCCAAGACAATTGGCCTTAAGTGCAATAATACTAGCTTTTGCACATACTTCATCTTTTCATTCTGTGGTAACTTAAGTTGCGCAAATATTTTAGGAACCATCCTTGCACCTTTATCCTCATGTCCATGAAAGGTCCATCCTGCTTTAGCATCAAATCTTTTGGTAGCCGGTTTGGCAATATCGTGTAATACAGCACCCCAACGCAACCAAAGATCTTTAGTCCGCAAAGAAAGATTATCAAGCACCTGCAATGTATGGTAGAAATTATCTTTATGGCTCATGCCATTTACAGTTTCCACTCCTTGCAAATCGACCATTTGCGGGAAAATAAGATGCAATAATCCACTATCAAACAGAAGACAAAAGCCAATGGAAGGAATATCTGCAAGAATTATTTTATTGAGTTCATCGGCAATTCTTTCCTTAGATACTATTTCAATTCTCTCTTTATTTCTACAAATGGAATCAAAAGAGTTCTTCTCAATCTGAAAATCTAATTGGGCTGCAAAGCGTATGGCACGCATCATGCGCAAAGGATCGTCACTATATGTAATATCAGGGTCGAGAGGCGTACGAATTATCCTGTTCTCTAAATCACTTATGCCGTTAAATGGATCGAGCAAGTTTCCATAATTCTTTTTATTTAACGCAATTGCCATTGCATTAATGGTAAAATCCCTACGCTTTTGATCATCTTCAAGGCTCCCGTCTTCCACCACAGGTTTACGAGAATCGCGGTTATATGATTCCTTTCTTGCCCCTACAAATTCAATATCGTAATCATCATAGATTATCTGTGCTGTTCCAAAATTGCGAAACACATTTACCTTTTTATCTCCCAATCGTTTTGCAACATTCTCTGCCAGTTCAATACCCTTGCCAACTGTAACAATATCAATGTCCTTACATGGCCTATATAGAATAGCATCTCGTACAAAACCACCCACTACATAAGCCTCCACGCCCATTTCATCGGCCACATCAGACACAATCTTAAATACAGGATGTGTCAATGCTTCTTTCATATTTATTTGCTGGGTCATTTGCGAATAATCTCTATCGTTCCATCAAGGTCAATCTTAATAATTCGTGAAGGGCTTACTTTATGCACTTCCTGCTGCCTCAAATTTACTACATAATCTACTTTGCCTTTTATTGCATCGCTTATTTCGAAGAAATTGTCGGGTGCTGGTTCGCCACTAATATTAGCTGATGTGGATACCAGTGGCTTTCGTAATATATTGATTAGCTGTTTGCAAAACTCATCCTTCACCACACGAATAGCTATACTACCATCTTCAGCGACTAAAGAGCGAGCAATACCTTTTGCTTTAGGGTAGATTATAGTAAGTGGACGTTCAGTATATTCAACAAGGTCTAATGCCACTTGTGGTGCCTCGGCATAAAAGGTAACCTGATTAGGTTCTGCCACAAGTATTATCATACTTTTAGAAGATGGCCTATGCTTTATATCAAACACTTTTTGCACTGCTTCCTCATTTGTAGCATCGCAGCCAATGCCCCATATTGTGTCGGTAGGATATAGTATTGTGCCTCCTTTGCGCAATATGTCAACGCATTTTTTTACTTCTTCTCTCATAAGTATCAATAAGAGTTTGCCGACTTCTGCAATTGCGCAATATAAACATCAGGCACCTTGAATCCGCTCTGCTTAGCTTTCACAGCAAAACTCAAGGCATTGGAATAATCCTTAACAGAATTATACGCTAGTGATAAGTCATACATGCAATCAGGATTGCCAGCTTTCATACTGAGTGATTTCTGGTAATCGGCAATAGCATGCATAAAATCACCACTATTATGTTCCGCCTGTCCACGATAGAAATAATACTCTGGTGTTGGATTTATTCTAATGAGGTGATTGTAGTCTGTAACTGCCAGAGCAAATTGTTTTGCAGAAAAGTAAGTATATGCACGGTTTTGCAATAGCTTTTCAGATGCAGTATCGAAGTGATATGCTTTATTATAATTCATAATTGCAAGGTCAGGCTTACCCATAATAGAATAGGTAACGCCCAAGTCAAGGTATGTGTCGAAGTTCAAGCTATCCAATTTCAAAGACTGGTTATACATAGCCAATGACTGATCGTAATCTTTACGCATGGCATATATATTCCCGAGGTTACGGTAAATAGATGGTGCTTTACTATGCAATTTAACCAGCTCAACATAACTTGGAAATGCTTTATCATATTCACCTGTTTCAGCATAAAAATCTGCCAGGTTTTCGTATGCCTTTTCTACCTGATCAGGGTATTTAGCTATTACATCAGACCATAGAGTTCCCGAATCATGCCAAACTTTGGTACGTTCCATAGTAACATAACCCCAAACGCATGAAGCGCCAATAACCACTACTTGCAATGGCAGACGCAATGCAGGAACTTTCTCATAAAGCTGGTATATCGCCCACACTAGTAAAAAGAAGAGTCCAAAATAGGCCACATAACTATAGCGGTCCGACATAACAGTCATTCCTGAAGAAAGGAACTGAAGCACAAACATTAGGTTGGCAAAGTAGAACCCTAAGCCAAATACAACAACTGAAAAATAATTCCGGGCATAACGGTAAGAAAGCCATAATGGAATACCGACTATTGCAGCAGCAGCCAATGGTCCTATGTAAAATATACCCGGAAGGGTATAATCTTGATACAAATTAGGATATGGATAAAACGAACAAAGGTTCGCCGGAATAATTGCTTTGGATGTGTACATCATAAAGCCATAACAAGCAATTGAGAATTTTTGAAACACCGTGTATCCATGAAGAAATGCGATAGAGCCGCTTTCCTTCTGTGTGAAGAAAACCAATACTCCACCAGCAATAGATACCAGGAAGAATGGAACCTTTTCAATCAATAATTTTCGGATGTTTTCCCGTTTTAGCAATATATCAATAGCAAAAAGAGATAATGGGAAAGCTACTGCCATTGGCTTAGATAATAATGATGCTATATAAAACACCACTACATAAACCATCCATTTTTTCTTTCCCTCATTCAAGTATTTCAGGTACATAATAAGGCCAAGGAAATAAAAGAAGGCGTACAATACATCCTTTCGCTCCGCCATCCATGCTACAGATTCCACATGCATAGGATGAATACCGTACCATAATGCACATAAGCCTGCCAGCCATGGTATTCCTCTAATCCGAGTATACCCTACCTTTTCAGACATGGTTTCAAATAGCATTATGGTAAGAAAGAATATAACTATAACGTTGGTTATGTGAATAAGTACATTAGTCAGGTAATATGCTTCAGGCTTTAGTTGCGAGAAATGATAGTTTGCCGCCAGCGAAAGCATTGTTATAGGGTGGAAATAATTCTGGGTTACATTCTCAAAAAGCAGCTTTTTTATGTTTGTAGCTGTCAGTTTAGTAATGTAGGGGTCACTGGTAACGTAAATGCCATCATCCCAATTAAGGAATTGGTTTTGTAATACCCTGTGGAAGCAAATGAATACAATAACCGCCAGAACTATAGGTAAAAAAATTTTCAGCCCTGAAGAATCAAGCTTTATTTCCCCTTGCACTTCCCTTTGAGGAGCTTGAGCTATAGGAGCAACATTAGGTTTATATTTCTTTTTCTGCTTAGCCATCTCCCCAATTAGTGCGCCGATGATTTGAGCTTTTCAATATATTCGTCCTGAACCGCAAATCCGGCTTGCTTAGCTTTAAGTGCATAATCAAGCGCATTCTTATAATCTTTCAAACGCTCATAAACTAATGCCACATCATACAGGCAATCCTTATTCTGAGGATCTCCACGG
>DATHOD010000102.1:0-4919 GCA_035485295.1 Bacteroidia bacterium | reverse complement strand
AATCCGCAATTATCCTGTGTAGTTACCGTGTAGGTTCCACCACTCAAACCTGTTGCTGTTTGCGAAGTAGATACGGTTGAACTTGCATTATTCCAGGAATACGTAAATGGTGAGTTTCCTCCCACAGGATTGGCTGTTGCACTGCCATTGGATGCACCATGGCAAGTTACATTAGTTATAAGTCCTGCACTCACAAAAATAAATTGGCCCGGCTGAGTAATAGTTACAGATGCAGTAGCAGCACAGCCTGCATTATCCTGAACGGTTACTGTATAACCTCCCCCGGCAAGAATAGGGCCTGTTGTATCGGATACAGATACGGTAGAAGCGCCGTTAGACCAGTTGTAGGTATATGGGCTTACACCGCCCGACGGGTTGGCTGCTGCATTCCCCGTATTGCCTCCAAAGCAAGACATATTTGAAATAACCACAGGCGCTAATGTTATTGCAGATGGTTGGGTAAGCGTAATTGATATAGTGGAAGTACATCCATGTGCATCATTAACACTTACAGTATATGTACCGCCTGATAAACCATTGGCAGTAGCAGAACTTCCTCCTGATGGCGACCATGAATAGCTATATGGACCAACTCCTCCGAAAACATCAACTGTTGCTGAACCACCAATTCCACTACCACATGTAGCGCTGGTTCCGGAAATTTTAACGGGCAGAGGTGTCAGGTTATCCCAAAGAGACCATGAACGGTAAAAATCGGTCGGAGCTATACTTCCGGTTTGTACGGTTCCAACATTATTTACTACCGCATCAGTACATCCTTCTCCAAACCAATCACTCCAGGTATTGGAGGTGGAGTTAAAACGCTGAGCCATCAAACGGCTTTCCGTTAGTGTATTTGGTGAACCAACTTCCGTCTGCGGAGTTCCGCTTATATATGAAAGGGTAAGGTTTCCTATTCCCGGTTTTGTAGTATACCCCGTATTGGCATCCACAATATAAAACCGGTCTGCAATATTATAAGAGTTATCTGTATTGGAAGGGCTTCCGGGTAAAATAAACGGAGTTAAATTTGTAACATCAGATGGTTGTGCAGATGAATTTAAAGCAGGTGTATGATACGTGGAAAATTTTATCAGGCCGGCTCCTGCTCCTGCAGCATTTATATTCAGCGTAAGCGGTAAGTATTGCAGTGTTGAATCTCCAAAAGGAACCAAGTAACTGCCTGTACTTGTACCTATATTCCATTCTACATAGCTAGATTCATTTGCTGAAATTATCCAGCCATTGACAGGTACAATTGCATTGGGGCTGCTATTCTGAACGACCACCACTGCTCCATTATTAACTACGTATCCATTTTGTAAATTAATATGAGCTTGCCCAAAGACAGTAAAGACAGGCAAAACGAACATAACTATACTATTAAGTAGTCTTTTCATGGATAAATAAATACGCACTGTTACAGGTTTTGAACTAACTTCAAAACACAAATGTAATTGAAATAATGGAATAACACCCTTAATATTGAAAATATCCTAAACTTAATTCCTTTAAACATCTTAATATAAAGATTATCAATATATTAATGTTACTATAGCATTCGATATTTTTAATTTTGTTTTCGATTATTTTTGCAAGTTGAATATTCTTTACAGTAAAACCATACGTTTTTGTAATATATTATATTACAGTCATTAACTTATTAAATACACAAGAAAGGCCGGATATCCTCCGGCCCTCTTATTAAAGAAAGGATTTTTATTTGATACGGGCTTACTTTTGTATGATTATTTTCCCATCGCCCAGTAATCTGCCGTTATCATCAATGCACCTGTAAAAATAGACCCCGCCGGGTTGAAATGATAAATCAACCTGGACTGACTGACTTGCCAACTCAAAATGTGCTACCTCTTCACCAACAACATTATATACCTTTAGCATGGAATGCTCGTTAATAGCCGACCATTCAACGGTAAATTTGCCATTGGAAGGATTAGGGTAAACTTCAATATCTGCATTCTTATAAGAAATGGAATTTACTCCAAGTGCCGTGTGAAAATAGTTATAGGTACTATCCCCTTCTGTAACCTTTGTACCTGTTGCATTATAATCCTTCTCGCTGAATGACAGGTCTAAATTGTTAGCATCAAAAGTATAGCCGTAGATAACGGTATTTACCCAGCCTGAACCTACCCATGTTTGGTAATCTTCCCATATTCTGTAATTATTGGCATTGTATGTGTATACATATTCATCATTAGCTACCCAGATGCCAATCCAGCTTTCATCAATCTCACTTGTCATGTTATTATTAGCATCGTATGCATAAACAGTTTGAGCACTCAGTACCCAAGCCGAGCCACTCCATACTTGTTCAACCGCACTAGTGTAGAAATTATTTGCATTATATGCATAGGTATATAAATCGTTATTCACCCAGGCAGAGCCGCTCCATGATTGTGCCAGATTGCTTATGCAGTTATTGTTTGCATCATAGGTATATGTATATTGATAGGTATTTATCCATGCAGAGCCGGTCCATTTTTGGTCTGTCTCATTGGTTTCATAGCTATTGGCATTATATGTATAGTAATACACATATGTACTTGTCCACGCAGATCCGCTCCAGGTTTGCTGAGTCTCGTTAGCCTCAGTATTGTTGGCATTATAGGTAAAAATATTCTGCGAAACATTAGTCCATGCTGAACCGTTCCATGTTTGATAAGTATCAAGTATCTCATTATTATTCGCATCAAAAGTATAAAGGCTCTGGCTGACATTTGTCCATGAAGAACCGCCCCATGTTTGAGATAAATCACTTATCTCATTTTGTTGGGCATCATAGGTATAAACGTATTGGTAACTGTTGACCCAAATAGAACCTGTCCAATCTTTAACACTATATGACGTTTCATTATTATTTGCATCAAAGGTAAATGTATATAACTGGTCATTTACCCATGCAGTTCCATTCCATAGCCGGTAGGTTTGATTTATCAGGTTCTGGTGGGAATCATAAATCATATTTACATATTTATTTATAGCCTGGTTTGGCCAGTAAGCAATATTCGTATCCCAGTTCCAATAATAAACACTATCATAAATAGCAATCATCGATGCCACTTTGTGTGTACGATGATTTATAGATTTATGTATTTCATGCGGTTTGGCTTTAAAGGTATTATTATGATGGGTAACTTGCAATTCTGCCTGAGCTTTGGAAATTGGAACAGAAATAGGAACAGCAAGAGTTTGTTTAACCCTGTTAGTTGAATTGCTTTGAGAAAACACAGTGATACTGAAAACTGTTATCGCAATTATACTTAAGAAAATGCTTTTTTTCATGATGTTTTTTTAATTTTTAATTATTTCTGAATTACAATTTTACCTTTACCAATTGTTTCACTGTTACTGCTAAATACCTTGTAGAAGTATACTCCATTCGGGCTTGCTGATAAATCAACCTCGTTTGTATTACCGGTTAATTCCAGGCTCTTTACTTCTTCGCCAAGCAGATTGTAAATTTTCAAAACTGAATTACTACCGATTTCAGTCCATTGAAAGATAAACTCTCCGGTTGATGGATTAGGATATACCTTAATATTAGTTTGCGCAGCAGAAATACTATTCGCACCCAATACATCATGTTGGTAATAATGAGTGCTGTCGCCTTTTATAGCCTTTATTCCGACAGCATCAAAGTGCTTGGCAGACTGCCCCAATTCCTGATTATCAACATTAAAACTATATGCATATTGCGTATTGTTAATATAAGCTGAACCATTCCATTTTTGAAAGGAACTGAAAATTAAATTATCACTTACATCGTATATATTGCTTACCAAATCCACGTTCAGCCAAACTGAACCGTTCCAACTTTGGTCCTGCTGGCTCGTTAAGAAATGGTTGGCATTATGGGTGTATTGCGTTTGTGTACTATTTGACCAGGAAGAACTGATCCAAGATTGAACAACCTCATCAGATATATCATTATTAATATCGTATGAATAAATATAATTTTGGGTATTAACCCAGGCTGAACCACTCCAGCTTTGCAGCACTTCTTCTATTTGGTTATTATTCGCATCATAAGTAGACAAGTTTTGTGAACTGTTTACCCACATAGAACCATTCCACGTTTGATATGTATCACTAACCTGATTATTATTCGCATCATATACATAGGTTACATTTTGATTATTTACCCATGCCGAACCGCTCCATACTTGATATATTCTTGTTGTAACCTGGTTGTTTATATTATACGTACTTAAATATTGGTTCACATTAACCCAGGCCGAGCCATTCCAGGTTTGATACAGATCAGACAATTGTTTGTTATTTGAATTATAGGTATATGTGTACTGTGTATTATTCACCCACGCAGCACCGTTCCAGCCCTGATTTGTATAAGTTAGTTCGTTATTATTTGCATCATAGGTATATACATTTTGATAATTATTCACCCATGCTGAACCATTCCAGGTAAGGTCAACCTGGTTAGTGAGATTGTAATTGGCATCATACGCATTGGTATATAATGTGGTGTTAGTCCAGGCTGAACCGATATAAAACTGGTAGGTTTCACTCGTTATCTGCTGATGCGAATTATAAACAATATTGATGAATTTCGCCCATCCGGGATTGAACCAATTTACTAAATTGGTATCCCATTGCCAATAATAAATACTATCATATAATGCTATGTAATAGTCAGCCTGTCGCGGAGTCGTGTGCTTATCTGCAAATGAATTTAGCTGGCGGGATGCCGCTTCCTGATGTTGTTGAGATATACTGCGCAGATTGTTTTGCGCCGATGCTGAAAAACTGATAATTGTTATACAGATAAGAAAAAGGAATATTGTTTTTTTCATGGATAGATTTTATTTTTGATTTTACAAAACTATACCATCCCCATGCCTTACACAAGACACATAACAATGTGACGATGCAATTAT
>DATHOD010000101.1:0-20984 GCA_035485295.1 Bacteroidia bacterium | reverse complement strand
GTCGTGTATGTTGAAGAATAGTCTCGCCATAGCCTCATAGTTAGTAACCTTTGGGTCGTAGGTAACCTGTATGGCTTCGTTATGCCCTGTATTGTGGCTGCATACTTGTTGGTAAGTAGGGTGGTCAATGTGGCCCCCTGTATAGCCCACAACGGTATTCATTACGCCCTTTGCCTTTTCAAAATAATATTGTACGCCCCAAAAGCAGCCTCCTGCAAAAATGGCTGTTTCGTAATGCTTGCTTGTATCTGTTGCCATAGTATTTATAGAATCATTGGTTTCTTGTTCTTTAACACCTTTATTAGCACTTGCATTGCTGCAACTGTTCCCAACAAAGGTAAAAAATAAAACTGCGGATGTGAAAAGTATACGGTTCATAATTTTCAATTTAAAACTACTTACGAAGAAACTTACTCTATGGATTTCAATTGAGTAAAATGTACTCTTACCTCTTAGCTAACTAGATATTCCCCACCACATACATCTCACCATGCGGAGTATCGCTTCCACCCTCTTTTTCAAGGGTAACAGCAAAAGACTCTGCATTGGTTACGTCCTTCATTTTATGAAGTCCTGCCCCCATTGTTATCATTCCTGCATCAACAGGCTTACCATCTACTATCGCCCATAACTGGTATTGCATTCCTTTAGGAGGTTCAGGCATTTTTTCATTTTCATAATAAACCAGTTTGCTACCCGGGCACCAACACACCATGGCTTTGGCTTCAGGTGATACTTTCATTCCTTTCAGTTCAACAAGCTTATACATCGGGTCCATCAATATCGACATATCACTTCTAAACCTGTCATTATCAGCCACCAATTGTTTCATATTGGCTGCCATTACCTTTACTGAACTATCTAGTTTATGATTAGTCTGAACTAATCCATTTGTTTTGGTTTCAGCAATAGTGGTTTTATTGAACAGGTAAATATTAATACCCAAACTCAAAAGCAACAATATAGATGCGGCTATGGACCAAACAATATTGTTTCTTGGGTCCTGTGCAACATTCGGGTTAATGTTTAACCTGCCAATGGTTACCACATCTCTCTCGCTTTGGCTTGTATTATTGATCAGCGACATTACTTTCCCCCTAATGTCAGGTGAAGGTTCTACAGCCTGCATATTTACATAGCTGCCCAGTGCGGTTTCAATAGCGTCAAGCTCGGCCCTTATCTCCGGATACTTTTCGAGAGCAGCTTCCACTTCCGCACATTCGGCAGCATTAAGTGCGCCCATTGCGTATGCTTCAAGTAAACCCGATTCTATGTATTCCTTAACCGTCACTTTATTATTCCTCTTAATTGGTTAATAGCTGCTCTTATTCTTGTCTTTACAGTTCCTAATGGTATACCTAATTCTTCCGCCGTCTCTTCTTGTGTGTATCCTTCAAAATATAACTTATCTATCAGTATTTTATAGTCGGGCTTCAATGTATCTATAATGTTTTTCAATCCAATGTGATCAACAGGCATTGTTACACTATGTTGCCTATTTATAGAACGTACGGAATTATCAATACTTCGGATTTGGTTCTTGATAGCATAACCTTTTACCCGAGTACTATCAATTGCCGCATTGCGTGCTATGTTTATGAGCCAGGTAAATAATTTGCCTTTGGAACGGTCGTAAGATGAAATGTTCTTCCAAACCTTTACAAATACTTCCTGCAATACATCTTCAGCATTTTCCCTCGATTCAATTATGCGCATAATGGCCCCAAGCAGTGCAGCCGAATAATTATCGTACAGCACAGCCATAGCAGATTGTTCACCTGCTTTAAGCGATGCTACTAACTCTTCTTCCGGAATGCTGGTTTTTGTAACCAAAATATAGACTGTGTTTAATTACCTTATAAAAGTAACAATTTTAAAAGATACCCAAAGGCCAAAAGCAAAAAACCCCAGCCATAAGGCCGGGGTTTTTCGAATTAACCTAAGACAACTATTATACTATTTGTCCCAGAAAATAAGCGGAGACCACAAAGTTTCACCTTGAGGTGCATTAGAGTTTTCAGTTATCTCGCTATTAGGAAGAACCATTCTGCGAGGAACCTGATCACCGGCAACAACCGGAATTAGTGAAGGAGCGCCCGTACGTCTCCAGCAAGCCCATGCTTCAGGATTCATAAACAGAGCAATCCATTCTTGTTTTCCAAGAACGTATTGTGCCTGAGCGTTGGTTGCAGGTAATGGATTAGCAACAATATAAGCTGCAGCAGAGCTTCCAATACCTAACTTGGCAAAGTTGTCATTGATAGCGTTAGCATAATAAACCTCTGCAGCCGCAACAGTTCCACCACTTCTCAACGTAGCTTCAGCTTCAATAAAATCAAGCTCTTCTTTTGTAATTAATTCTACAGGAGAAGTAGGTTGTGCATAGTAGCTGGTAGCTGTATTCATTCCAACTATAGGAGTTGAAGCTGTAGCAGCGCCTGTTGAGTCAAAATACACAGGTATACGAGGATCAGAAATAGCAACCATAGTATCATACATAGTTGCATGAACACCACCGCTGGTTACGTAGGTAATATCACCCCATCCTGCAATATACTGGTAATTAGGGTTACTGTTCGGAACCCCTGGAAATGTTACCTGAGCATTACTGAAGCCTTCTGATAATGCGCTATCAGCTGCCGCAAAAGCATTAGTGCACATAGCAGGCGTGCTGTGTTTACATTGGTGAATATAAATACGCGCCTTTATAGCATTTGCAAAAGCAATCCAACTTGCTGCCTTACCACCATATATCACGTCATCGGTAGTTGGTACTAACACGCCAGGATTAGGTTTCTGAAGATCAGAAATACCCGTATTTAACAAGGTAATAATGTCTCCATAAATTGTCTGATCCGGGTCATATGCAGGGTTAATATTTGCTGCCCCCTGGAATGCCTGTGAATATGGCACACTTCCCCAAAAATCAACAGTAACCTGCAAAGAATAAGCCATTAAAATATTGGCTATTCCGGCATACTCATTGTAACCATTACTATTTGCCATGTTCAAGAGAGTGTAATCATTCTCCATATCGGCAGCGTACATGTTATCCCAAAGTTGTTCAGGAAGATTTGTACCAGTAATTTCATAACTATAGTCAGATGCTGCCTCACGTGCTGCACCATAACCTTGCTGTATGAATTCACTTGCATACCTTGATGCATCACCCCCTTGTGCATAAGCAAGCGACACCTCTATACCCGGTAACAGGGTATTAGGTGGCACATTGCTTGGCTGATTAGGGTTAACATTTGCTTTGGTATAGAAATCTTTCTTACAAGAGGTTGCAAACAACAACACTCCTGCTACAGCTATAGCTGATATATATAAACTTATCTTTTTCATTGTCTTCATATTGTTTTAAGCATTCAAGTTATTATAGTCCTAAAGCTAAACGTACGCCATAACTCTTAGTGCCTGGATTATTAAACCAATCTTCACCTTGCGCATTGGCAGGGCCAGCAAAACTGGTTTCAGGATCTACGCCAGGGTATTTAGTCCATAAAAACGGATTGTTTGCAAACAAAGTAAGCGCAACTTTGGTAAAGTGTGCTTTGCGAGCAATCGCTATTGGAAGACTATAAGTCAAATTGATCTGGCTTATACGAACATAACCTGAAGGGTAAATGTTAGGTGTGGTTAACCCGGCATAAATACTTGTAAGGTTCTGGTAGTAGTATTGACTGTATATAGCAGTTTCAGGACCTGGAGCAGCCGGATCAACAACAACTGTTGTTCCATTCGGGCCACCAAGGTGTCCCCATACAGCACCTGAAGGCGGTGTATATGCTTGTCCCCTGTTTGTTGTAACACCTGCTGTACCATAATACTGCATAGCACCCAAAGTACCATCCCACATATAACCACCCGAACGAATGCTCATAACAGCACCCAATTCAAAGTTTTTATATCTTACACTTGTGGTTAAGCCACCAATCCAATCAGGTTGAGTTTTTGCCAAAGCAGTTGGTGAATTAGGTGAAGCCATTGGTAAACCATAATTTGGCCCTGGTTGATCATCCAATACAAGATTAGCATTAGGATTCGCAGGATTATAAGTTGTGCCGGGTACACGCACATAGTCAGTACCATATATTTCGCTGGTAGGTTGTCCAGGAACATCATATAATGTGCCAAGTGCATCCAGTAATAAACTGTTTACACCAGGAGCAAGTTGTACAACAAGGTTATTGTTCTTACTCCAGTTAAAGCCTAAATCCCATTCAAAACCACTCTTTGTTTTAACCGGTGTGGTGTTTAAAGTAAGCTCAACGCCTTTATTGGTAATAATACCTGCATTAAGCTCTTCCGCAGCAAAACCAGAAGATAGTGGAACAGGAACGCTCAATATTTCGTTCGTTGTCTTTTCACTATAATATGTAGCACTTAAGCTAATTCGATTCTGAAGGAATCCAAGGTCAACACCAATTTCTGTTGCAGAAGTAGATTCAGGCAACAGGTTAGGGTTACCCATTACTGTTGTAGCACCCGACTGAGCATATCCCGGTAGTCCATTGAAAGGGAATGTAACGCCAGTACTATATCCGTCAGCAACACCAGCCACACGGAAAGGTGTGGTTAATGCTTGTGAAGGAGCATCTTTACCCACATTTGCATAAGATAGTCTCAACTTTCCATAAGGAAGTACTTTATTAGTATTCATTTTGAAAGTCTCTGTAAATACCCATGCCAAATCTACTGATGGATAGAAGAAATTGTCATTATTAGGAGAAAGAGTTGATGTTGTTTCATCTCTGCCCGATAAAGTCAGGTATACTTGACTAGCATATCCTAAAACTGCCTGGCCATACCATGCTGAACGGCGATATTGAACTTCACCTTCTGTAGTTCCGTTAAATGATGTTCCGTTTGCTAAATCAGCAAAATTCGGAAGTGTTAAACCGGTTGCTTCAGCTAAACGTGTATAATCTGTTGAGGTGTAGTAGTTCTGACCTAATACAACATTAAGATTAAGCTTATCAGAAAGTTTATGGTTAATATTAACAATAAAGTCAGAGTTAATCAGGCTATTTATATAGTCAGATATAAAAACACCGCCACCCGAAGCATTCAGTGTATTTGACAATGGGTTATAATAGTTCTTATCATCCTGAGCATAAATATCACCTCCTAAACGGTAGGTTAAAGTAATCCAGTCATTCAGGTTATAATCTAATTGGCTGTATCCGTATACACGATTAAGAGTAGATACGAATGTATTTTCGTTCACTGACCAATATGGATTATCATAACCCGGTGTTCCTCCCCTATAGTCCCTTTCTGAATCGCTAGGCAACATATAAGTAGATTGTAAACCGGCTGCTGCGCCGCCTTTTCCATTACCATTTGAGTTATCAAAACTTGGGGGAGTACGCACAAGGAACATAATACCTGAAGTATTGTTGCCTTGTTGTGCCTTATCATTTACTGATCTTACATAGTTAATGCCTGCAGAAACTTTCAGTTTCTTGCTGAGTGCACTAGACCCATTCAAGCCAATAGTTGTCTTATTATAAGAGGTAAGTGGAATAACGCCTGTCTGGTATAAATTACCAAGCGACATCCTGAATGTTGTTTTATCATTTCCACCTGAGAACGATATGTTATTATCATTAGCTACTCCGGTCTGGAAAAAATCATAAGGAGTAAAAGCCTGAGCAGGTGTTAATCCTGGTCCGGCAGGAACAATCTCGCCTTGCTTATAATATGCATCAGGTATTCCATTATATGCAAGTGTACTTATAGCTGGCCCCCATGATGTACGTTCGCCGGTTGTTGGGCCATAATAAGTAGCGGTTGTAGGGTCCTCCTGGTTAGCATCTGTCCATTCACCTTGGGCATAAGTCTGTTGATATGAAGGAAGGTTACTTACCTTGCTCCATGTTAGAGAAGAGTTAAACTCTATGCCAAGTCCTTCTCCGTTCTTATGGCCTTTTTTTGTTGTAATGATCAAAGCACCATTAGCAGCAGAAATACCATATAAAGCTGTTGCAGCAGGGCCTTTCAACACTGTAATGGATTCAATATCGCTAGGGTTGATATCTAATCCACGGTTAGTAGGCTGGGTTCCGCCATTCAACTGGCCTCCCGCTCCACCCGCAGCAAAACCCGCGAATGTAGGATCGTAGTTATTAATTGAATTATCTATAGGAATGCCATCAACTACTATAAGCGGTTGGTTGTTTCCGGTAAGTGATGTAGGCCCGCGAAGGTTAAGGTATGTACCAGCGCCCGGGTCACCCGAACTACTGATTACTTGTAAACCTGCAACCTTTCCATCCAACTCATTCATTACGTTGCTGGTTCCGCTTGTATTAAGCGCATCGCCATTAACAACCTGTGTTGCATTTCCGATTGCCTTTTTTTCAGCACTGATACCAACAGCTGTAACAACTACCTCATCTAAACCCAGGGCGTCAGATGTCATGGTAATGTTCATGTTGTCGGTGATCGGAGCTTCCATTGTTTTCATCCCTGGATAGCTCAATGACAGTGTTTTTGCAGTTTCATCAACTGTTAGTGTGAACTTACCGGCCGTATCTGTGTACGTTCCGATAGTTGTTCCTTTCACTATTACCGCCAGGAAGGGCAGGGATTTCCCGTTGGCGTCTTTCACTGTACCCGTAATAACACGGTTTTGCGCAATAAGCGAGCTGCACAACATCGTAAAGACGAGCACTGCTGCTAAGCGTAGGATTTGTTTCATAGGACTGAGTGTATTTGGTTAGTGCCGCCAAATGTATACTAATTTGTATATCAAAAGCACCACCCCTATCCCACTATTACATAACCACCCTACTTTAGCGCATTTAAACAACTGATTATCAATATCATAAAATACGAACATAATTGTTAAATTTTTGTTAATATCGTATCAAAAACGGCCTTTATCTTACCCATATTACCCACATCGTAATTATTACCACTTACATCATAATTTAAGTCATTTAGGTGATAATCAAACCCTATGCTTGCAACCTGAATAATACCTTAAACTTTTACTTATTATATGCGTATACGATAGTAAAAGGGAGGTTATCATGAAAACACTACTTTACACAGTAGGTATTATTGTAGGTTGCACTTTCACATTAAGGGCACAAGACACAGCGAAATGTCCAATAATTGGCAAATCTAAGTCCATAAAAGTACAGGGCTTAAATTATTTAAGGAACCGGCCCATTGTTAGCAAGCCCATAGACCCTAAAACCAACATAGATACAATACTTAAAAGCGGAAGTGACAGTACCCGCTTTGGTTCTTCATGGTTTGTTTCGGTAACGGGCTGGGTGGTCGGCTATGAAGACGGTGGCCCCCAATCTTGCAACTGCTTTACCCATGATGAAGATAACCAGGACCTGGTACTTTATATTGCTAAAAGCCTTAACTCATGGAAAGATTCCATATTTACGGTAGCTGTTACTCCCAACTACAAAAAGACACACGGAATTGAACCCGATAGCTTATTTGGACAAAAAGTAACCATCTCGGGTTATATGCTTTACGATTTCGAAAATGCGAAGTATTCCTTAAACGATTGCAAAAACTGCAATAAAGCAAAAATTAAAACTGCCTGGGAGATACATCCTGTGGTTACTATAAGGAAGGCACCGAAATAGTGGATTACCCTTTTTAGTTTTATTTACCTTAATACTGTTATCCTGCCTATATAATCCTTTTCTTCCGAATCACCGGTAATAATATTCATTTTATATACATAGGTATCTTCCTGTACCAAATTACCATTTATGGTTCCATCCCATGGCTTATTATTACTATTATATATAAGACTTCCCCAGCGATTAAATATATACATGCTATACTCAACAATACATTTGCCCTTGGGTGAAAAAACGTCATTTAAACCATCGCCATTGGGAGTGAAAGCGTTGGGTATAAAAGCAGAATCGCAATCATTATGTGCATATTCTTGTGGTGGTACCTTTATATCACAAGGCTCCCACCTGGCAAGGTAAGGTCCATTCAAAGCTAATAAAGTATCCTTTCCACATTCTACAGAATCATTAATCATTGTTCCCGCTAAATAGACAAAACTTCCTGTAGATGATGATGCAACATTACATTTGTAATATATAGTTTGGTCAGGCGAGTCGAAAATAGAACCACATTGTGCATTACCAGAGGTGTCAAACTCTACCAAAAAAGTACTTCCGGAAGATAGTTTTGCCGGAAGAATATAGCTACCGAACCTCAATGTGTCTAACCATCCTATTCCAGAAAGGAAAACATGCGAATACTCATCTGTGGCTAGTGATTGAGCATAGCATGTACCATTTTCAATTGACTGCTTAGCCCAAATCACATTGCCTGACTCATCGTATTTAACCAAAAATGCATCTGGGTTATTTTTAGTGGAAATCAAATTAACTGATCCAAAACTTATTGTATCTGAAAAAACACCTGCAACATATGGATTTCCCCCACAATCAGTTACTACAGAATATCCCGTCCCTCCGCTAGTTGTTGTTATAGCATTGGAATGCCTTAACCAAATCACATTCCCATTGGTATCGTACTTTGCTAAAAAAACATTGGCACCTATACTGTATTGAGTTATGGAACCCAACGTAATTGAATCATTATATTCACCTGTAATATATAGATACTCTAAGTTATCAATAGTAATAGAATTAACCCTTCCTATACCTTTTGACTGCTTAGCCCAAATCACATTTCCGTTTGCATTATATTTCACGATATAGAAATCGCTACCATATAAAGACATTGAACCGAAAGTAACGGTATCGGTAAAACCACCAGTAACGTATATATTACCATGCTTATCTGTATATAATGAACTTCCACTTGCTTGACTTGCTGCAGAAGGACTATTAGATTGATGGGCCCAAATGGGGTTACCATTAGGATCACATTTAACCAAGAACATATCAAACCCGCCTTTGGGAGCTATTAAAGTAAAAGAACCGAAAACAACTGTATCTTCAAAATATCCCAAAACGTAAGAATTACCTGTATTATCAATAGATATAGCATTCCCGTTATTGTAGCTTGTAGGCATAGATGCTTGCTTTGCCCAAATT
Source organism: Bacteroidia bacterium (assembly GCA_035485295.1). Lineage (GTDB taxonomy): Bacteria > Bacteroidota > Bacteroidia > JABEUT01 > JABEUT01 > JABEUT01. The sequence continues at coordinate 11,919 of DATHOD010000101.1, read as the reverse complement.
ACATTTCCACTGGTATCATACTTAGCAATATATGTACAAGCTGTTCCTGGTGGTGTACTTAACTTATATGAACCAAACACAGCAGTATCACCAAAAGTGCCTGTAGTATATGCGTTCCCCTGTTTATCGCTTGCAACCGATATTTCCCAGAATCGGTTCCCTTTACCTTGCCAGCCCCAAATCCATTGTTGCGCACTTGCACCTCCAGCGCAAAAAAATAGAAATATAAAAAGCAGAATACTTTGATTTGAAGCCAACCTTTCCTTTCCCAATTTTTAAATATTAAGTAGTTAGCTTACTAACTCTATGATCTACCTTTTATTTTGTCGGCTTTAATGTTGTTGTTATGAAACATGCAAAAAATGCTAAATAATTGCTGTTACTCAGTTTATTCGTTAATTCTTGTTAAAAATAAATTGAAGTTGTTAATCAATATCTAATTTAGAGCACTTAAACTCATCTAATACTCTATTATGAAAAAACTTCTTCTAGCAGCATCATTACTTGTGGCAGCATCGGGTGCATTTGCTCAAACTGCCGACGATATTATATCTAAATACGTTGCTGCCATTGGCGGAAAAGAAAAACTTGATGGCATAAAGAACTTATACCTTGAAGGCAATATTAACGCTCAGGGACAACAGATCCCAATTAAGATTTGGATAGTTAGCAGGAAAAGCATGCGAGTAGAGTATACATTTAATGGTATGACCGGTTACAGTATTATACGTAATGATTCAGGCTGGAACTTTAGTCCCTTTGCAGGACAAAAAACGGCTGAACCTTTAACATCTGACCAGGTTAAGGAAGCACAACCTGAACTGGATGCTGAAGGTACACTTATGAATTACAAGAAATATGGCTACAAAGTAACCTACGAAGGAAGTGATGATGTAGACGGAACAGATGCGTTTAAATTAAAAGTAGCAGTTAGCGATAGCTTATCTGAGACCTATTATATTGATAAATCATCGTACTATATACTACAGGTAAAAACCAAAGGCACTGAAAATGGCAAGGTGGTTGAAGCTACCCAGGAATTTTCAGACTACCAGAAGACAACCGACGGATACACATTTGCTATGGCAAGAAGCGGAGAAATGGGTGGCGACACCAAATTTACCACTGTTAAAGTAAATGGTACAGTTGATCCTAAACTTTTCAGCCCTACAAAATAAATAGGGCATGCGCCGCAGTATTATAATTTTTATTGTTGCAATTATTGCATGTGCCTTTACCCCTCGCCTCTTGGGGGGAGGTAGGGAGGGGATAACCGCCGATCAGGTAATTAACGACTATATTAAAGTAATGGGTGGAAAAGACAAACTCAATTCCATTAAAACACTTTACATGGAAGGTGAAATTAATTCTAATGGCCGAAAGATCCCCGTTAAAAAATGGTATGTAAATGGTAAAGCGGTTCGTTATGAATCGAGTTTTAATGGCATTACCAGTTACACTATTGTACGTACTGATTCCGGCTGGAGGTATAACCCGGGTCGCGGACAGAAGGTGCCGGAACCATTAACAGCAGCCATACTTGCTTCTAACAAACCAGACCTTGACCTTGCCGGAACCTTGGTAGATTACGCAGCTAAAGGATATAAAGTAGTATACGAAGGAACGGAAGATATTGAAGGAACCGAAGCATATAAAATTGAAGAAATTATAAATGACAAACTCATTTACACTTTCTTCTTCGACCCCGATTCACATTACATAATGCGCCTTAGAACAAAATCTAGTTTGGGTGTAAGGGTAACAACATCTTCTACAGATTTTAGCTTTTACCAACCGACTGCCGATGGGTATGTATTCTCAATGGAGCAAGGCAACACCCGCATTTCAACCATAAAAGTAAATGGCGATATAGACCCGAAACTTTTCATAGCAACCAAATAACAGAACACCAACTAAACAGCCCTGTCATGAAGAAAATTATTTTATCAGTTTTAGGAATCGCTGCCTTTGCAGGCATTTCTACAGGGCAAACCAGCCCCATTAACTCGTCTACGTTTACAGCTCTTGAAGCACGCTGGCTTGGCCCGGGCACAATGAGTGGACGTATCACATCAATTGACGGTAACAACAAAGACGGAAAAACAATTTACGTAGGAACCGCAGGCGGCGGTGTTTGGAAAACCACTAATGCAGGTGCTTCATTCAAACCTATTTTTGACAAGTACTGCCTAAGTATTGGCGCAATAGCGGTTGACCAAAGCAACCCCGATGTAGTTTATGTTGGAACCGGAGAAAGCAATATGCGTAACAGTGTAAGTTATGGCGATGGACTTTTTAAAAGTACCGATGGTGGAGACAACTGGAATAAGATTGGCCTTGACAGTACTGAACACATCAGCAAAATTGTAATAGACCCTTCAAACCCAAATACTATATATGTAGCTGCACCCGGCCCACTTTGGAGCGATAGCAAAAACCGCGGCTTATATAAAAGCACTGATGGTGGCACTACATGGCAAAAGATATTTTACCTGAACGATAAAACAGGTTGTGCTGATATAGTAATGAATCCGCAAAACCCAAATGAACTTATAATGACCATGTGGCAATTCCGCCGTTTACCATACGCCTTTAACTCTGGTGGCCCGGGTAGCGGAATGTACAAAAGTACCGATGCCGGAAAAACATGGAATAAGATAACCAAAGGTTTGCCTGATGGTAACTTGGGTAGAATAGCACTTGCCCTCTCCCCTTCTAACCCATCGCACATGCTGGCTATTGTAGAATCAAAAGCCACTAACCTTTTTGTAAGTACCGATGGTGGAGAAAGCTGGACCAAGAAAGCAGCTACCACAAACGTAGAAGCACGCCCTTTCTATTTCAGCACCCTTGCATTCGACCCTAAAGACGACAAACGAGTTTACCGTCCTGCATTCGGATTATCTATAAGCGATGATGGCGGCAGTTCATTTACCGATGCCAGCAATGAAGGCGGCTGGGTACACAGCGACATGCATGCTATCTGGATCAACCCACTCTACACCAACCAGGTTTGGATTGGCACCGATGGTGGTGTATTCTTAAGTAACGACCGTGGTATTACATTTACATTTATTCAAAACCTGCCTGTGGGACAATTCTACCACGTGGCATACGATACCAAAGAACCATATAATGTATATGGTGGCTTACAAGATAATGGTACATGGGTGGGCCCATCGCAATGGTATGGAGGAATCAGCAACGGTGACTGGCGTCCGCTTTATGGTGGCGATGGTTTCTGGGCACAACCTGACCCTACCGATTCATTCCGCAGTGTATATGCAGAAGCACAAGGTGGAGAAGCCGGACGTGTTGATTTGAAAACAGGTTTAAGCACCAGTATGCAACCAACACAGGTTAAAGGCGAAGAAAAATTGCGCTGGAACTGGAACAGCCCTATTTATTTAGGCGCTAACAATCCGCATAATTTATATATGGCTGCTCAATACTTATATAAGAGCACTAACCAGGGCCGCGACTGGACACGCATATCACCTGACCTTACCACGAATGATAAAGCCAAGCAAAAACAAGAAGAATCGGGCGGGTTAAGTGCTGATAATACAGCAGCAGAAAACCATTGCACCATTTTCACAGTGGCAGAAAGCCCTTTAGACCAGAACTATATTTTTGCCGGAACCGATGATGGTAACCTGCAAATAACAACTGATGCAGGAAAGACATGGACCAATGTTGCGGAGAATGCATGGAAGTGCGGAGTGGCAAAACATGCCTGGATAAGCAGCATCGAGCCATCACGCTTTGATAAGAATACATTATATGCAACTTTTGAAAACCATATGTATGGTGATTTCAATACATATATTGCTAAATCAACTGACCTTGGTAAAACATGGACACGCCTTAACAGTGCTGACTTTACAGGTTTTGCAAGAAAAATATGCGAGGACCTTGTAAACAAGAACCTTCTGTTTTTAGGTACAGAACGCGGACTTTTCGCAACAGTTGATGGAGGTGCTACATGGTTCCGCATGAAGAACCATATACCCGATTATGTTTTGGTACATGATATTAAAATACAACCAAAAACCAACGACCTTATTATTGCAACACATGGACGTGGTATAATAATTGTAGATGATATTACGCCCATACGTAACATGACACAGGATATTGCACAAAAGGACGTGTACCTCTACCCTCTAGCTCCTATCGATATTACCTATGGTAAATACGAAGGTGGTTTCCCTGAACACGACGGATGGGTTTCGGGCAATGCAGAAGAAATTCCGCCAATTACCTATTACCTGAAAAGCCGCGTAATGTCGAGCGATGTAACGGTGAAAATATATGACCCTACCGGTAAACTGATAAAAGAACTACCGGGAAGCAAACGCAAAGGCTTGAACAAAGTAACCTGGGATTTGCGCACTACACCACCGCAAACTGCAAAGGGTGGAACCAAAGTTGACTTTGGTGGATTTATTGCCCCTGTTGTATTACCGGGTAAGTACATTGTGAAATTATTTATTGGTGATAAAGAATACGACGAGGATATTGCAGTGGCTGTTGACCCTAAGGACCCAATGACCGACGAGGACCGCAAGCAACAATATAATACTGCTATGGCTTGTATTAAAATGCACGAGGACCTTGCCAAACTTGCTGACCAGCTGAATACAACTATCGATAGTGTTAAACAAGCAGTAACAAGGAACAAAGACAACAAAAAGCTTGCAGCATTTTTAGATTCGTTGCAAACCTTTAAAGGTACCTTGATGGCTACAAAACAGACATCGATATTTGCGGATGAAGAACGCCTGCGTGAAAAAATAACCAAGGTATACGGAAGTGTAACCGGACAGGATGCAGCGCCTACTAACCTTCAATTAGAAAACGTACAATTATTGCAGACAGATGTGGCAAAGGCAGAAGACAAGGAGAAAGCGCTTATGCAGGAATATGACCAGAAGTGGAAACATCTTGCTGAAAACTGGAAGGTTTACAACAGTAACATTAATGTAAAATAGGTGTTATGCAGCTTATGAGAAAAGGGCGTCAGAAATGGCGCCTTTTTTATTTAACCTCATCTCGGAATGCCTTCCCGACATAGCTCTTATCGTATGACGTAAACATGGCTATCCACATTATGCGTGACCAGCGAAAGGTAAGCGGGAACATGGCAGCAGCGGTGCCGACTATAATACCTACCAAGGCAAGTGAAGAAAAATTCCACCAAAATTCATTCAGGAAATAACATACTGAAACGAGTAAAGTCTGTATACCATACGATACATACATAGCGCCATAAAAGTATCCAACTTCCCTTTCGTACTTTAGTCCGCATGAAGCGCAGTGCTTGTACATTTTAACCCCATTCTTAAAACTATACGGATTATTACTTTCAAACACCCTTGCAGCTTTGCAGCGCGGGCACTTATTTGCAAAAGTACAGTATAGTATATCGGAAAGTCGCATATAGAAAATGTATCAGGGTACAAAGTTGAGCATTTTTTCAGTTCATTTCGGGTACTAATTTTTCTTCTTCTGTAAATACTGAATATAGTTCCCCAGCCACAATAGCACCATAAAAGCATCGGGAGTATTGGCCTTCATCCTCCTTTGCTGCACTTTTTTAGCAAGTTCAAGTAATTGCTTTTCTGAATGAGTTTTACTGAGTAGTTCAAGAAGCTCGTTTACCAGTTCAAATGAATTCATTTCTTTGAAATAACCGCCAGCCTCTGTTTTGGCAATTAGTTCTTTTGCTTCTTTATACTTTCCAAGTATAATGAATAACTGCGATTTATAACCTAATGCGTGGTGGTATGGTAATTCAATACTTGCATGCTTTTTTACTGCTTTAATGTACTCGTCTGTTTGCTCCAATAAATAGACACTATCCATTTTGAATATTTGGGGGAAGGCATTTACATATAGCGCTGCCTTCCACATATTGGCAAAAACAAGCCTTTCCGTTTTACCATTTTCTTTAATAAAGGTAACATACATATTGCATGTTTCCAGCGCATCACGATAACGTCCCGTTATCAATTGCATAGTGAACATATTGAAATAGAGCCCTTCGGTTTTAAACCGGTTGAAAACAGAATTAGAACTATGTACCATATTCCATGCATCTTTCATAGCCTCGTATGCCTCTTCGTATTCACCACGGTTGTTATGGTAAAAAGTATTTATCTGGCTAAAATGGAAATGGGTAAACTTATCGTAATCGGGTTTATAGCTTATGAGCGGTGTACGCGGATTCTCAGCAAAGAGCTTTTTAAAGTCTGCATGGTGACGACTTACCACTTGCTGGTTATCTAAGTATTCAGGCGAACTTGATTTAAAGTATAATGAGGTATGGTGATAACACATAGCAAACCTTGGATAGTCCTTGTTTTTATCCGCCAGTTCTTTTAGGCCTGCGAATTGCTTTTTGGCAAACTTCAATCCCTGGGTTATCATAATATCATACACCTGGCGTGTAAGCATAATGGCACGATTTATATCGTATTGCAGGGTTAATGCCTTTTCGAGTGCCACATATATTTCTTTGTTCTTTTCTACCTGGTTAAAACTTTGGTTAAGGAACACCAGGTTATCAAGAATAGAAGGAAGCAATTCAAAAATATTCCGCTCCCAGCAAATTTTTTCTAATTCCACCAATTGCTTATACGCCGTTTTTTTATCGCCTGTAGAAATAAGATACCAGCATTGGTTAAGAATATCTTCTTCTTCGGTTACAAGTTTCCCACTTTCTTCAGTCGATATATCCTTCAGGTCATCTAAAGCCTTTTTGCGAAGTTTGAAATACCGGTTCTCTAGCACACTGTATTCTTCTTCTGAACTGTCCTTGTATATAAAGCTAACAGCATCTATATTCTTATAATTGCGGTTTGTGCATTGATCAAGAAAACCAATCAACCTAAGCCCTACCTCAGAATCTTTGTACTTATGGCGCAGCTCAGCCTGTTCAGTTTCGCTCAGTTTCTTGTATGTATCGAACAGTAGATGGTTCATTTACACGATTTTATGAATTCACAGCATTTTTCTTCAAACCCCAATATTGACAAGCATTCTGCAAATATCATAAATTTCAATTAAGTTGATATTCAGTACAAATACACCTAATAGCAAATATGGGTGCAGTTGGTCCAGCCTAGTTTTGTTTCAAATCTAAATTAATCATGAAAAAGACAAAGTTAATTATCGCTTTCCTGTCGCTGGGGCTTCAGGTAATGGCTCAAACCAACAACCTAATAGTGTTTGACCAGCAAGGAGAGAAATTCTGGGCCATTCTTAACGGAATGAAGCAAAACGCCGATCCGCAGACAAATGTAAAAATTGAAGGGCTTAATGCAAACACCTACAAGCTCAAGCTTATCTTCCAGGATTCCACTAAACCTGCAATAGACAAAACAGTCTATTACCAGAACATGGGAACAGAAGAAACCATGAATGTAGTTGTGAAGAACAACGGAGAGCGTGTGCTACGCTATGTATCTGCTGTTCCGCTTGCACAAGCAGCACCACCTATGCAAGGACAAAGTGTGGTGAATTACGGTGTTGCTCCCACTCAATCAGTTGGTGGATCAACAACAGTTGTAACACAGCAAACCACAACTACCAGTCCTGATGGAGGTGCGAGTGTCGGGATGAATGTAAATGGTGTAAGCATGGGAATGAATGTAACAGGCGTGCAAGCACAACAAACCACCGTTACAACTACAACTACTACAAGCAGCACAGGAGACGCTTCGTACAACCAAAGCGCTCCACCACCAGCTAATTCAGGCTATGTAATGCCGGGTTATAATGGCCCTGTAGGTTGCCCTATGCCAATGTCGCACGAAGATTTTGAAAGCGCCAAGAACACTATTGCTTCCAAGGACTTTGAAAACACAAAGCTTGATATTGCAAAACAAATTGTTTCATCGAACTGCTTACTGGCTGAACAGGTTAGGGCAATTATGAAACTCTTTACTTTTGAAAACAGCAAGCTTGAATTTGCAAAGTTTGCCTATGCACATACTTACGACAAAGGCAATTACTTTAAAGTGAACGATGCTTTTCAGTTCGATTCATCAGCAAGCGACCTGAGCAGTTATATTTCAAGTCACTAAAGGTCCCAGCGAAAGAAACGAACAGTTTCTTTTTCACTCCCCGGTTCATTGGAGCAATCCTTGCCGGGGAGTTTCTTTTTGGTGAATGTCATTTAATTACTTGGCAATTATCAATTTACCGCTAGAGATAACTTCGCCAACTTCAGTAGTTATACGATACAAATAAATCCCATTAGGTTTATTTTCCATATTAATTGTGTTCTCGACTTGGGTTGGTTGAAGGGTTTGAGAATATACATTTTCACCAAGAATATTATAAATCTCAATTTTCAATTTATCCTTATTCCCTTCTATCTCTAAAGCAAATCTCCCACTTGATGGATTAGGAAAAATATTAATTTCATTCTGTAATACTGATATATTATATATTGAAGCAATAATACAAAGGGCACTATCTCTTCCCCCATTACCAATCTTACCACTATCCATAGTAGTTATTTTCCCACCACTTCCAATAACTCCACCACTCCCGGCTCTACCGCTATCTACACTTGAAATAGCTCCACCGCTAACGCTTCCCAAACACGAATTACCCAGTGAATCTAGTTTTACAAAATAGAACTGATTAGTACTATCCAAAGTATACGAATTCGTCTGTCCAGTGAAAGCAAACCCATTATCATTTGTTTGAATAATGGTACTTACAGAATTTTCTCTTTTCCCTCCTACTGCTTTAGTCCATATAAGATTCCCTACGGAGTCTAATTTGACTAAATATGCACTTTGACCTCCGGCACCAAATGATTCTGTATATCCAGCTGCTATATACCCTCCATCTTTAGATTGAATAATAGACAGGCCACATTCATTATCAACTCCACCAATAGTTCTGGTCCATTTAAGATTCCCCAAGGAATCAAGTTTTATTACATACATATCTGCCCAAACTGTATCTCCAAATGACGATGTAAATCCTGTTATTGCATATCCACCGTCCTTTGCCTGAATAATGGAATAACCCTGTTCACTTGACTTGCCTCCTATTGTTCTTGTCCATTTAAGGTTCCCCAAAGAATCAAGTTTTACAATATATACATCGGAACTTCCCGCGCCATAAGTATAAGTATACCCTGTTATTGCATACTCTCCATCTTTTGTTTGCACAATAGACCATCCTTCTTGTTGACTTTCCCCTCCAACTGTTGTAGTCCATTCAATCCCCCCAACTGAATCAAGTTTAACCACGTACAAGCTGCTTTCGCCAAGCGTATCTCCATAAGAACTTGTTGCTCCAGTTAAAACAAGGCCGCCATCTTTCGTTGGTGCGCCACCAAACCCCTGTTCTACATTCTTTCCACCTATCGTCTCGCTCCATCTAAAATTTCCCATTGAATCAAACTTGACAACATAAATATCATAAAGCAACCCAAAGGAATTTGCAGTTCCCACAACCACATAGCCACCATCTTTAGTTTGCACTATTGAATTACCTTCATCTTCTCCTGCTCCTCCAATAGTTTTGGCCCATAAAAGCATTCCATTGGGGTCTACTTTTAATATATATACATCTCCATTAACAGTATCACCATAAGAATATGTATACCCTGTCATTACATACCCTCCATCTTTTGCCTGAATCATCGAAGCCGCTCCATCATTTACCTTCCCCCCAATTGAAAACACGCCTTCGTGAATCTGAGAATATAAAATGACTGAAATAAAATTTAATAATAAAAATACAAGTGCCCCTTTTTTCATTTTAAATATTTGTTGCAAAGGTAGATGGTAAAATTATTATACCACTTAGTATTTATTGTATTGAGGGTATGAATTAGTAAATGGTATTAAATAGGGTGTAAACTCCAAAACTGCCGATTCTTTTTATATTTAGCCAATCAAATACACTTTTTATGACATCTAGACGTGAGTTCATAAAGAAATCGGCACTGGCATCGGCATTTGTTATAGGAGGTATGCCGAAAATAAACAATGCGAAAGAGCCAGTAAAGAGTACATCACGAAAACCAATTGTAATTTCAACATGGTCATTTGGAATTGCGGCTAATGATGCTGCCTGGAAAGTATTATCGGCCAATGGCAGGGCGCTTGATGCTGTTGAAGCAGGAGTAAAAGTACCCGAAGCTGATCCTACAGTAAGCAGTGTTGGTTTGGGCGGATTGCCTGACCGTGATGGCTATGTTACCCTTGATGCTGCAATAATGGACGAGAACGGTAATGGCGGATCAGTGGCATTTCTGCAACATATTGTTCACCCAATATCGGTGGCACGTATGGTAATGGAGAAGACTCCGCATGTAATGCTGGTGGGCGATGGCGCATTGCAATTTGCATTAGATAATGGATTTAAAAAAGAAGAATTGCTAACTCCGGAATCGAAGGCTGCATGGGAAAAGTGGAAGAAAGAAAATAATTACAATCAGAAAATAGACAAGAACAACCACGACACTATTGGTATGGTAGCTATTGATGCAAGCGGTAATTTATCTGGCGCATGCACCACAAGCGGACTTGCATGGAAGATGCACGGACGTGTGGGTGATTCACCCATTTTGGGTGATGGCATGTTTGTAGATAATGAAGTAGGTGCTGCATGTTCCACCGGAAAGGGCGAAGCTGTGATGAAGATTTGCGGCTCAGCAATAATAGTAGAAATGATGCGCAATGGTAAAACTCCGCAAGAGGCATGTGAAGCTGCCGTTAAGCGAATTGCAGCTAAGCAGAAAGATTATAATGATTTCCAGGTTGGCTTTCTTGCCTTGAACAGAAATGGAGATGTTGGAGCCTACGCTATGCAAAAAGGATTTCAATATGCACTGGCGGTAGACGGTGAGAATAAACTTTATGATTCAGATTATTTGAATAAGTAACTTCTTCATTTAGAATTCATTTAATACATTTACATTTGTTCCATAAACCGAAAAAACCTTATCATGAAACTACACAACGGCATATTCGCAGGACTGGTAATGATCAGTTTTACTGCATGCGTAACACGTACAGTATACGTTTCGCAACCACCACCACCTGACCAGCAGGTGTATACACCTGCACCGCAGCCTGTAGCACCTCCTCCAACTGCATACCAACAGCAGCAACAAGTTGCTCCTCCACCGCAACCTTACCAACAGCCTCAACCACAGGTTGCCCCTCCTCCACAGCCTCAACAGGCTGCTCCGGTTGGGTACGACCAATTTTATAATGAATTAGCCCCTTATGGCCAATGGGTAAACTATGGTAACTACGGTTATGTATGGATACCTGCAGCCGGTGCTAATTTTGTACCTTATTCTACAGCCGGACATTGGGAATATACCGACAACGGATGGATGTGGGTATCGGAATACCAATGGGGCTGGGCTCCATTCCACTATGGCCGTTGGGAGTTTGACGCTTTCTACGGATGGTTCTGGATTCCGGGTAACGAATGGGCTCCTGCATGGGTATCATGGAGGAATTGCAACGGCTACTACGGCTGGGCTCCATTAGGATATGGCTGTGGCTGGGATTGCAATAATGTACCTGAAAGCCGTTTTGTATTTGTAAATGCACAATACATAAACGACCCATATGTATATAACCACTATGAACCAAGAGATCATTACCACGATTATTATACCCGGTCGAATTTTATAAACAGGAACCATTATGACCAGGATAACCGTGTAACATACAACGGTGGCCCTGAACCAACTGAGGCATCAAGATATACCGGTTCTGTTATATCTCCTGTACATATCAATCCTGCCCCTAAGCCAGGGCAGTCATATAATAGCAATGGGGGCATTGAAATATACCGCCCGCATGTGAATGCGCCGCAAACCAATGCACCACAACCTGCACCGCGCAATGTGGTAGATATGAAGCAAGT
>DATHOD010000100.1:0-12000 GCA_035485295.1 Bacteroidia bacterium | reverse complement strand
CCTTGCTTCTTGTAATAATCTATAAGTGGTGAAGTGTCCGTATTGTAAACACTCATCCGCTTTTTAAAGGTTGCTTCATCCTGATCATCAACCCTGCCAGATAGCTTACCTCTAAGTGAAATTCGTTTAAATAGTTCATCTTCCTGAACTTCAAGCGCAAGGGTAATGCTTATAGAGGTATTGTGTTTTTTTAATAAACCGTCAAGCGCTACGGCCTGCGGTAAAGTGCGTGGAAAGCCGTCGAATATGAAGCCATTAGCTTTTAAGTTATTACTAATGCGGGAATCTATCATGCCAATTACAATGTCGTCAGAAACTAAAATGCCCTTATCCATTAGCTGTTTTGCTTCTATGCCTAAAGGTGTTTGAGCCGCAACCTCGCCTCTTAAAATATCGCCTGTTGAAAGGTGTATGAGTTGATATTTTTGAGCAAGCTTGATTGACTGAGTGCCTTTACCTGCTCCCGGTGGTCCAAAAAGTATAATATTAAGCATGATGTTAAGATGATTAATGCAAGTATAGCGGTTTTTATCCTATTAATGATGGTTTCTTATGTGAAAAGAATTGTTGACTTTTGTTAGAATGAACATGAATTGATGTGGCAGCAATTAAGAATAAAGTAATATAGTTTAAGAAAGATATGTAGTATGAAGAAAATAATGGTCCGTTTATATGTATACCTGAAAGTTGATGGAATAATTGATTGGTATTATGATAGGATGTTGGGTATAGATACAAAAGGGAGTTATCCTGCGCCGTATAGGCAAATAAAAAACATTTTGCAATCTATACCTGTTGTGGGTAAGAATGTTTGTGATATTGGTTGCGGCCAAGGTAGATTTTTATTTATGGCAGCCAAACAGAGGGCAAATTCTTGTATGGGAATTGATTTTGATTTAGATAGAATTAGAATGGCTAAGAAGAATTTGACAACCAGTAAAGTTAATGCTGATATTGTGTTTCGTCATGCCAATGCTATGGAGTTTAAACACTATAAAGGGTTCAATGTTTTTTTTCTTGGAAATCCATTCGGCATTGAAATATTGGATGAGTGTATTAAACATGTAAAGGCAAGTTGTCAGTTAAACCCAATACAGATCATATATAGCTATGGTCCTAACTTGAAAGGTAAAGAGCTGATGGATTCACAAAGTTGGTTAAAGTCAAAACCACTTTTTACCGGGTGTACTTTGTATTATTCGCTTGTACAATCCTCAATTGCTTAAAATATGAGGTGTGCTGGATAACGGGACAATTAAATCATAATAACTGAAAATAAATGCTGACTTTTGCAGTAATAAGGACGTGGTAATATGGCAGTGATTAATTCTATAGTATCGTGGTTGATGAAGAAGCGCATGCACCAGATAGAACTTTTCGAAAGGTATCCGCATGAAGTTCAGTTGGAGTGGTTCAGTAAACTAATAGATTCGGCAAAGGGAACGGAGTGGGGTGGTAAATACGGGTACTCATCTATTACTACTGAAGAAGAATTCCGTAATAGGGTGCCCGTACAAGAATATGATGACTTAAAACCATACATAGAAAGGCTTAGAAAAGGTGAGCAGAATCTTTTATGGCCAAGCGAAATACGGTGGTTTGCTAAATCATCGGGGACAACGAGCGATAAAAGCAAATATATACCCGTAAGTGAGGAGTCCATGGAAGATTGCCACTTTAAAGGTGGAAAAGATATGCTTACCCTATATTGCCACAATTATCCCGATACACATTTATTTGATGGAAAAACCTTGCCTTTGGCGGGTAGTTATAAAGAGGATGAAAGTAAGTATGCACGTGATGGTGACCTTTCAGCTATTCTAACCGAAAACCTACCTGCATGGGCTGAGTTTTTCCGAGCGCCTGAACGTTCTATTGCATTAATGAGCGAGTGGGAGGAAAAGATGGATAAGATTGCTCATGCTACAATGAATGAAGATATAACTTGTATTAGTGCGGTTCCTTCATGGATGATGGTATTGTTAAGGCATACGCTTAAGGTGAGTGGTAAAAAGAACGTAGCTGAATTATGGCCAAATCTTGAAGTTTTTTTTCACGGAGGAGTAAATTTTACTCCTTATAAACAGCAGTATATTGATATTTTCAGGCCGTTGAATGTGAATTTTTGGGAAGTATATAATGCTTCGGAGGGCTTTTTTGGAATACAGGATAGAATTGGCAGCAATGAGTTATTGTTAATGCTTGATTACGGCATTTATTATGAATTCCTTCCAATTGAAAATGTTGCAGATAAAGGCCCTTGCATACCATTAGGAGAGGTTAAAGCAGGAGAGAGCTATGCCCTGGTTATATCTACCAGCGGTGGATTATGGCGCTACCTGATAGGTGATACTATTAAGTTTACTTCAACCGATCCATATAGGTTTATTATTACCGGGCGTACGCGTAGCTTTATAAATGCATTTGGCGAAGAGTTGATAATGGATAATGCTGAAAAAGCCTTGAAAGTGGCTTGTGACAGAACCCAGGCTGTAATAGCCGAATACACCGTGGCTCCCGTTTATATGCAAGGTGATTCTAAAGGCGCGCATGAATGGCTAATAGAATTTGACCGTCCGCCGGAGAACCTAAACTACTTTGCTGAAGTACTTGATAATGCTTTGAAGTTGTTGAATTCAGATTATGAAGCCAAGCGATACAAGGACATGACACTAACATTGCCACAATTACGTTCTTTACCTAAAGGAACATTCTTTAACTGGATGAAACAAAGGGGTAAGCTAGGCGGACAAAATAAAGTACCTCGTTTGCATAACGACAGAAAGTTTGTAGACGAAATATTAAAGCTTATTGATGCTGCAAAATGAGATTATTGAAACTTCTGTTCATAGTTATTGTTTGCGCCTTGCTGTATAGTGCATATAGGGCTTTGCCGCAATATGAGCTTACTGCTAAAATACCACTTAACGGGGGAGGCTTCACCACTGATAATTTGCAAAACGTATATGTTTATCACCGAAGCACAATTAAGGAATATAGTTCCGGAGGCAAGTTGTTATATACCTATAGCGATAAATCATACGGAGATATAACGGAGGTGGACGCAAACAACCCGTTAAAACTAATGGTGTTTTACAAGGATTTCCCCCAAATAGTTTTTCTTGATAATACACTTAGCCAGAATGGAAATGCAGTAAACCCATCTGATCTCGGGTTCCCGCTTACAAGTATGGCATGCGTGTCTCACGATAATGGCTTGTGGTTTTATGACGGGCAGAATTTCCAATTAGTACGGTTTGATGTAACCCTTACCCTGATGCAGAAAACAGGCAATCTCAGCCAACAATTGGGTATAATTATCAACCCTTATTCATTGCAGGAATATAACAGTTATGTGTATTTGAACGATACTGCAAAGGGTATATTGGTCTTTGATTCTTTTGGCACCTATTTTAAAACCATACCGTTTAAGCACATTACGTCTTACCAGATAAGAGGTGATAATTTGTTTTATATGCTGAAGAACAAGATACATTCCTTCGATTTGAAAACAATTATGGAGGATGTTACTATTCCGCCTGATAGCCTCGTAAGCCAGGTAAGGATTGAGAAAAATTTGCTTTATGAAAACTGCCAGGATACCATAAGGGTATATTCAATTAAATAGCCCAATATTTTATTCTCTATCTGCTATTTTATTTCTTGCATAGGTTAATTAAATAGTTATTTTTGCTCTGTTTGTGAAATATGAAAGTTCAGTGCATTTATAAACGACATTATGCAAGGTAAGTTAATAGCTGTAGCAGGAAATATTGGTTCAGGTAAAACAACACTGACACGATTATTAGCCAAGCACTATAAGTGGAAACCACACTTTGAAGATGCGGATGATAATCCATACCTCAATGACTTCTATGAAGACATGCAACGCTGGTCATTCAACCTGCAGGTGTCTTTCTTAAATGGCCGTTTACAACAAATACAAGAAATTCGTAAGAATAATAAGACAGTAATTCAGGATAGGACCATTTATGAGGACGGGTACATTTTTGCACCTAATCTTCATTCCATGGGATTGATGACTACCCGTGATTTTGAAAATTACTTGTCTCTATTTAATACCATGCTCGAGTTTGTTCAGCCGCCCGATCTATTAATTTACCTGAGGGCTACCGTTCCAACCCTGGTAAAACAAATTCAAAAGCGTGGCCGCCCGTACGAAGAATCTATCCGCCTCGATTACCTGAGAAGGCTTAATGAACGCTACGAAGCATGGATTGACATGTATGACAGCGAAAAGAAAGGCAAGCTTATTATTATTGATGTAGATGATAATAATTTCTCAGAAAAAGAACCGGACCTTAATAAGGTTATAGCCCTGGTTGATAAAGACCTGTTTGGCGGCCTATTCTAAAGTATTTCCGAAATTACTCTTACTATTCGCTCGGTAGCTTTGCCATCCCACATCGGCGGTATAGTTCCTTTCTTGTATGTTCCTTTTTCTATAGATTGAAGTCGGGCCTCAATTATCTTTTCATCGAAAGGTATAAGTTCATTGGTGCCAAGGGTAACGGTAACAGGCCTTTCGGTATTGGCGCGAAGGGTTAGGCATGGCACTTGCAGAAATGTAGATTCTTCCTGTATGCCGCCGCTATCGGTAACTATAAGCAAACTCCCTTTTACCAGTTTCTGGAATGCGAAGTAATCAAGCGGTTCGCAGAATATTAAGTTGCTGTTATTCTTAATTTCATTCTGCAATCCGAATTTTTCAAAATTCTTAACCGTGCGCGGGTGTGCAGGAAATACAAGTTTGTATTTTGCCGTAATATTATTAATTATTCTAACCAGTTTCTTTAAGCCCTCAGCAGAATCAACTGTGGCAGGGCGGTGCATGGTCATTAACACATATTTACCCTCAGATATATTAAGTTTTTTCAGGATATCCGCTTTCTCTATTTCAGCCGAAAAAGCCACCATAGTATCTATCATGGTATTACCCACAAAATGTATTTGCTTTTTGTCTTTACCTTCTTTTATCAAACTATCATATCCACTTTGCTCAGTTACAAAAAAGAGATCGGAGAGGTCATCCGTTAAAACGCGGTTAAATTCTTCAGGCATAGTGCGGTCGTAGCTTCTTAATCCGCTTTCAAGGTGGGCGAGCGGTATGCTCATTTTATTAGCTACCAGTGCAGATGCTAAAGTCGAATTCACATCGCCGGGGACTATCATCAGGTTTGGCTTGTAATCGGTAACTACCTTTTCCAGTTCACGCATAATGTCCGCCATTTGCGAAATAGGGGAGTTATGGCTAATGTTCAGGAATATATCGGGTTTTAAACCAAACTGCTCAAAAAACACCGTCGACATTTTATCATCGAAGTGCTGCCCGGTATGAACTATCTTGCATTCAAGGTTCGGGTACTGCTTTACCACAGCATGAAACCGGGTGACTTTTATGAAATTAGGGCGTGTGCCTACAACTATCAGTATTTTCTTCATAAATCGATTCCGAATATAGCATATTCCTTCCATATGCAAGGAAAAGCCTTCAACACCTGATGCTTATTTCAGGGGACTGTTTCCTTATTTTACTGGGCCTACATGGGTACCGGTTGTTAATAAGTTTGTCAGTAACGGAACGTAGGTTTAGGGTTTTACCGGACTATATAGGCGGTAATTTTGCGTCAAATCTTCACCCTATGAAAAAAGCCAAACAAATTATATCCCTCGAAAGCCGCCTAAAGAACGATTTCTCTAACGAGAACGTGTATGGAATAAGGCTTATAGATACTTACAAACTCGGAAAGTCAGTTCATAATATCGATCTTGAGATTTTCCAGTACAACTCATTACAGATATTCTCTCGTAACCTGGGTGAGGTGGTAAAGGACCAAGTTAACATATTCGATGTGGATGTGTACTTCCAGTTACCATTGACCGAAGAGGTAAAACTTGTATTTAAGTCAAGTTCTGAAAAGAGCCTTGAAATGGTTAGCAAATATGTACGCATAGTGCCATTGCAATACCAAACCATGGCGACAGCCCCATACATCAGGTTCTTGCCTATACGCAGCAGGGCATTTTCATTGGCATAAAATAATTGGTTCGTGATTGTTTAAAAGGCGTGGGGTGGTTCTCGCGCCTTTTCCTTTTAACCTGTGTTCTAGAGGCCGTCATTGCGAGGAGCGGAGCGACGTGACAATCTGGCTTTGTCATGCTGAACTTGTCTAAGGGTCTCGCAAAGACGCCAAGAGCGCAAAGTGTCCCCCTTTGGAGGGGGCAGGGGGAGGACTCCTTTGATTTTCGAGCAACGATTAACGAATAGCGATTTCAGAATTAATCCCCTCCGATGGAGGGGTGAAGGGGTGGGTATGTTCCGCGTCACATTGAGCCTATCGAAAATGTAACCGCGCCCCTAATTGAAACACTTTTAGACACAGAACGATGCTTTGTGTTGCATTTTCAGGGCAATCATATTGTCGTTCAGTTGTTTTAATGCTATTTCTTCATGTATTTTACCACAAAGCTCACAAAGCAAATAACGTCACAAAGTTCACAGAGATATAGAAGCGCCTCTCCCGCTTGGGAGAGGGAAGGCTGAGGGCAGAATTCATCGTTTATTTCGTACTATACATTTTTTTTCTTCCCCCACAAAGTTCACAAAGGCAAAGTAATGCCTCTCCCGCGTGGAAGAGGTAAAGGAGAGGGCAATATGTCAAAGAACGAGCCACAATAATCCCGGCTCCCTCTCCTCATGGGGAGAGGGTTGGGGTGAGGGCAGGCATCTCAAATTTAAACATAATATTCACCACAATAAATATAAAGTACATTACTTTTCAACCACCTCTTTCAAAATGCCTATATTTAAACAATGAAAAGGTTTCTACTACTACTTATTTTCTTAGGTTCTTTCTGTTTTATTAAAGCACAAAACCTTGTGCCTAATTATTCCTTTGAGGATACTATACATTGTCCACCATTCGGAGCAATTACTGGATATGTTACAAACTGGACAGGAGGTTTTGGATGTTATTTTAATTCGAATTGCTTTGACCCTAGCTACGGTGGCGTGCCCTTAAATGTATGGGGGGGCCAAAATGCTCATACTGGGGAATCATATGCAGGTATTTATACATTTCTAAGAGCCGATACAGGCTCACCTAATTATACTCAATATCACAATTTGAGGGATTATTTACAGGTACAATTAACATCGATTTTAGCATCTGGTGTGAAATATTTTACGACTTTTTATGTAAGTTTAGCTGATAGTGAGAAGTATGATTGTAATAATATAGGTGCATATTTTTCAGATTCTTCATTAGTGTACAGTTCTCGGAAAGTAAAATCATATCTTAAACCACAAATAGCGAACGACACATTAAAAAATCCATTGAATGATAAATTGAACTGGATAAAAGTAACAGGAAGTTTTGTGGCAAGTGGTGGTGAGAAATATATTGTGCTAGGTAATTTTAATGATGATTCTCATGTTGATACTGTATTTGTTAATTCACCTGCCTCAAATGCGCATATATGGACAAATTCATTTTACTACGTAGATGATATAATAGTTAGCCCGGATAGTAACTATGCAGACAGCCTGGCCGGCGTTGCCGAATTAAAAATTAAAAGTGAAGAATTAAAAATTTATCCAAATCCGTCCAACGGCTTATTCCAATTAATAATTAGTAATGAGCAATTAGGAATCAAAAGCACTGTTGAAGTATATAATGAATTAGGACAAAAAATTTATTCTCAATACTCATTACGCAATACTCAATACCAAATTGATTTGAGCAATGAGCCTAATGGCATTTATCTGTATCGAGTGATAAACCAGCAAAGCGAGCTAATCGGCACAGGCAAACTAATGATAGAGCGATAAATAAGGTTTGTAGCCATTTTAGTATCTTCGAGCCGTATTACAATACTTTATAATGGCAAATAATAATGGCCTTACGGCACTTACGGCAATTTCTCCGGTCGACGGCAGATACAGGAAAGCAACAGAAAAACTGGCTGGCTATTTCTCAGAACATGCACTCATAAAATACCGCCTGCGTATAGAGGTGGAATACTTTATAGCTCTTTGTAAGATTCCTCTGCCACAGCTAAAAGGCATTAACAAGTCTGCTCAAGATAAGCTTAGGAAAATATATACCGACTTTTCTACTGCCGATGCCCAAAGGGTAAAGGAATTGGAGAGCATTACCAACCACGATGTAAAGGCAGTAGAGTATTTTATAAAAGGCAAGTTTGAAACACTTGGTTTATCTCAATATAAAGAGTTCATCCATTTCGGTTTAACATCTCAGGATATTAATAATACTGCCGTTCCGCTTGCTCTTAAGGAATGTATGAGTGATGTGATCGAGTCTGTACAAGAGGAGTTATTAGCAAAGGTTGATAGCCTGGCAAAGCAATGGAAGAATGTGCCTATGCTGGCGCATACCCACGGCCAGCCTGCATCACCCACACGCCTTGGTAAGGAATTAATGGTTTTTGTAGAGCGTATAGAGAACCAGCAAAATGCATTGGAAGGCATTCCGGTATCGGCTAAATTTGGCGGTGCCACGGGTAATTTCAATGCTCACCATGTTGCTTACCCTAAAGTAGATTGGAAGAAATTCGCAAACGGATTCTTGAAAGAACAGGGCCTTAAGCGCCAGCAAAACACTACACAGATAGAGCATTACGATGACCTAGCCGCTCTGTGCGACAATATGAAACGCATCAACACCATATATATTGACCTCTGCAAAGACATGTGGAGCTATATATCTATGGAATACTTTAAGCAAAGAATAAAAGAAGGTGAAATAGGTTCATCGGCTATGCCGCATAAGGTAAACCCAATAGATTTTGAAAATG
Organism: Bacteroidia bacterium; assembly: GCA_035485295.1. GTDB lineage: Bacteria > Bacteroidota > Bacteroidia > JABEUT01 > JABEUT01 > JABEUT01. Next base: position 3,162 of record DATHOD010000100.1, on the reverse strand, counting down.
CAGAAGGTAATCTTGGTTTAGCAAACGCCATGTTCGAGCATTTATCAGTTAAGCTGCCTGTGTCACGTCTGCAACGCGACTTAACAGATTCTACCGTAATACGTAACCTGGGTGTGCCATTTGCACATTCGCTTATTGCATACAAGTCTATTTTAAAAGGGCTCGATAAGCTAATCCTTAACCAGGCTGCCATTGAACGCGACCTGGATGATAATTGGGCCGTGGTAGCCGAAGGCATACAGAACGTTTTACGCCGTGAAGGCTATCCTAAGCCTTATGAGGCTTTGCTGGGGCTTACCCGCACCAATGAAAAAATTACCCACAAGCACTTCGAAAAGTTTATCGATTCACTGAAAGTAAAACCTGCTATAAAGGCTGAGCTTAAAAAGATAACTCCACAAAACTATACCGGCGTTTAGCATGAAGGTGGTAGGCTTTACCATTGTTAGGAACGCAATTAAATATGATTATCCTGTATTGGAATCTATTGCATCGCTGCTGCCATTATGCGATGAGATTATTGTTGGGGTAGGTAAGTCCGATGACGAAACCTTACAACTCATTAAAGCTATTCCCACTTCTAAAATAAAGATAGTTGAAAGCGTATGGGATGATTCCCTTCGCAAAGGAGGACTGTTATTGGCGGTAGAGACCAACAAGGCTTTTGATGCCATTCCTGCAGATGCCGATTGGGCAGTATATCTGCAAGCTGATGAGGTATTGAATGAAAATGAATTACCTGCCATTAAAGAAGCCATGCAGAAATGGAAGGACGATAAGAATGTAGATGGCCTGCTATTTAATTACAAGCATTTCTATGGTTCATATTCCTATATAGGCGATTCACATAAATGGTACAAAAAAGAGATCCGTGTTATTCGCAACAATAAGCATATCCGTTCTTATCGCGATGCGCAGGGATTCAGAAAGTATTCAAGTGTAAATCCTCCTAAGGAAGAATTATTAAATGGTGGCGAGAAATTGAATGTAAAACCAGTAGACGCCTTTGTTTATCACTACGGATGGGTTAAGCATCCTTCCAGCCAGCAGAACAAGCAAAACAATTTCCATAAAATGTGGCATGATGATAATTGGGTAGAAAAGAATGTGGTGCAGGCAAATGAGTATGATTATTCAACCATCGATTCACTCAAGAAGTTTACGGGCGAACACCCGAGCGTAATGAATCCACGCGTAAAAATGCAGGACTGGGACTTTAACTACGATGAAAGCAAACGCAAAGTTTCCTTTAAAGAACGGCTGCTTAGTATTACTGAAAGTCTTTTTGGATGGAGGCCCGGAGAGTATAAGAATTATAAAATAATATAGAAAATGTTTTTTCTTATTTCTAAATTATTGTCTTTTATCATTACCCCTGTTGTGTGGGTGGCTGCTTTACTGCTTGTAGCTATCATTACTAAAAACGCTCTTAGAAGGAAGAGATTCCTGATTGCGGGTTTTATAGTATTTTATGTTTTCACAAACGATTTCCTGCTCGATACCTTTATGCGAATATGGGAAGTTCCTGCCATACATGATGAGGAAATACAAGGGAAATACGATGTGGGTATTGTATTGGGCGGCATGATAGAATATGACGACCAGCTTAAGCGCCCACAGTTCAAGCAAGGCTCTGACAGGCTATTTCAGGCTTTAACACTTTATCATAAAGGAAAAATAAGGAAGATACTCATTGATGGGGGCTCCGGTAGTTTGACAGAGAAAGATATGCGTGAAGGCCCTATTCTTAAAACCTATTTATTACAACAAGGCATTCCCGATTCTGTAATAGCAATAGAACCAAATTCTAAGAACACACACGAGAATGCACTCTTTGCAAAACCAATACTCGATAGCCTTGCGCCACATGGCAAATATATTTTGGTTACTTCCGGCTACCATATGCGCAGGGCATATAAGTGTTTTGAGAAAGTGGGTATCCATACACTAGCCTTTAGTACCGACAGGTACGCCGGGCCTCCTAAGTTTGTTTTCGATTATGCTTTTATTCCCGACGTAAGTGCCCTAATAGGTTGGGATGCCCTGTTGCATGAGTGGGTAGGATATATTACCTATAAGGTATCGGGATACATGTGATTAAGTTAAAAGTGAAAAACTAAAAGTGAAGAATGAAATTTGTTCACTTATTTTTCTTCTCAATTACATACACCAAATAGTTTTCTCCTCTTACAATCCCCTGGTTAAATTCTTTCACTTCTTTAATATAGTAGGGGTTTCCTAAGGCTAAAATGTGTTGCTGCAGGGCTTTAAGCGTATCGCCTGAATAAGCAATTGAAATTACAATACTCTTAGCAGTAGTAGTACCCATAACATGTTCTATTCTGTTCCATGCCTCATTACCATCAATTGGGTTAGTGTTCCAAACGGTGAATGTGCCAAGGGCATTGTCATCGGGATAAAAGAACTTCTGGTTAGTGTAAACAGCAATGGGTGGCCCGGCATAAAATGGGGCTGTTATAAGCAAGCTGTTATTATCAGAATGACTTTTAATATACCCGGCAACTTCTTTACCTTCTGAAAAAGGATATGTATAATCCATGCTAAAAGCATAAACGCCCGCTATAAGTTGGCAAGCCATAACACTGACTAAAAATGGGGTATAGCAGAAAGTTGTCAATCTTCCTAGTTTAAGTATCCATGTTGCTGGCGTAATAGAGCGATTTGTGTTTTGCACTGAAGATGCCAGCCATAATGAAACCATAAGCAGGATAAACGCATGCCCCATATAATGTACCCCGGTAAATAACTCAAACTTGTAAATAAATGCCATGATAAGGAATACAGGAATATAGAATGCCACGAGGGAATAGGGCTTGTTGTAAAATAAAATAAAGGGAATAATGAATAGTAAAGGAGTAAATATTACACTCAGTATTTTACAATGTGTAATAATGAAATTGCTGTTCCAGAAATAATGAGAAGCAAGATCGGGTAGTGGATAGAGCCCTTTAAAAAGGAAGGAGAGTGTTTTTGATATTCTTTCTGCAGAAATAAAATTGTCTGCAGCAACCTGTTGGTATAAATGCACATCTGTCGGTGGTAGCATAGAGAATACTGAAATAGTTGCACCTATGGCAAATAACAAACAATAGAGTAAAATGTTTTTTCTGTTCCATGTCTTCTCTTGCCTGTAAGAATATA
>DATHOD010000099.1:0-20150 GCA_035485295.1 Bacteroidia bacterium | reverse complement strand
ATTATATAATCAGGAAAATAAATATAAATTCTGGAATAACGACAACTTTTGCCGGTGATACTAATCCCGGTAATAATTCCTTCGGCTTTGTTAATGGATCTGTTTATAATGCCAGATTCTTCGATCCCATGGGAATTGCACTTGATCATTATGGTAGATTTTATGTGGCTGATAACGCTAACAATGTAATTCGCAGATTATCTGCGTCTGCACCATTAGGTATTGCTGGTATAACACCTGGTAAAATTTCTGTTACTGCATATCCAAATCCATGCGCTGATAAACTTATAATAGCTTCAGCACCTAAAGGGACGGCTGAATTATTAGATATTACCGGAAGGACCGTTTGGCAAGATGAGCAATTCAAAGCACCTTATACTATTTCTACAAGCGATATTTCACCGGGTGTTTATTTCCTGAAAGTGAGTTCCGGAACGCAAACTGCTGTAGAAAAAATTATAGTTCAGCACTGATCATATTTCATGCCTCAGCTGCAATCATTTACAGCTATAGATTTTGAAACTGCTCACCCTAAAATGTGGAGCATTTGCCAGATTGGTTTGGTTAGAGTAGAAAATGGCAGAGTACTTTACACTATTAACAAATTGGTGCAACCACCAGATAATTATTATCATCCCAGGTTTATAGATATACATGGCATAAAGCCTGAAGCTACTGCCAATGCACCAACTTTCGATAAGGTGTGGGCATCGGTAAAACCATTCATTTACAAGCAACACGTAGTAGCGCATAACAGTGCCTTCGATGTTACCTGCCTTAAACAGGTGCTTGCTTATTACAGTTTAGAAATACCTGAGTTTAAAAAGCATTGTACATATAAGCTGTATCGTAAAGGCCTATCGGCTCTATGTAAAATACATAGCATTGAACTAAACCATCATGACGCTCTTTCAGATGCCAATGCCTGTGCCCAACTTTACTTGATGCACCTTAAAAAGCAAAAAGTTGCCTGATTTGGTTTACTTTTGAATTGATTTTCTAGTGCTATGAATAATGACATTACCTTTATTAAGGACTGGCTACCACCGATTATAATTGCTGCGAGCATAATAGCTGCTGGTATAATAATCCAACGGCTTATTATTGTGTATATGCACCGCCGTGCCAAGAAAGCACGTTGGAAGGGTGGACTGGTAATCATTAGTTCATTAAGAGGCACTGTCATATTAATTTCTGTTATTGTAGGTGTCTACCTTGGCCTCTCAGAATCGCCATTGCCTGAAAATGTAATGCGCGAAGTGGAGAAGCTACATAAAGTGCTTGTTATCTTTCTTATAACTTTTATTGTAGCCCGATTACTTACCGGAATGCTTCGGGCCTATACCAGCAGGGAAGAAGGCCTAAAGCGTTCCATATCGCTTTTCAAGACTATAATAAGCATTGTAGTATACTGCATTGGCTTGCTTATCATACTTGAATCGTTGGGTATTTCTATTACACCACTAATAACTGCATTGGGTGTGGGTGGTTTGGCAGTAGCATTGGCATTGCAGGATACACTTACAAACCTATTTTCAGGAATTCAAATAACCGCAGCACACATTATAAAACCGGGCAACTACGTAACTTTAAGCACCGGAGAAGAAGGTACAGTAACCGATATTACCTGGAGATATACTACACTGCTTACACAATCGGATAATCTTATTGTAATACCTAATTCAAAAATGGCAAGCAGCAGTGTCACTAATTATTCATTGCCTGCACGCAACCTTTCTGTAACACTAAATATGGGTGTTAGTTATGGCAGCGACCTTGATAAAGTAGAAAGAGTAACGCTTGAAGTGGCAGAGACCCTGATGAAAGAAATGGGCGTTGAAAATGGTGATCCTACATTTCGCTATAAAGAGTTTGGTACTTCCTCAATAAACTTCGGTATATCGCTAACAGTACATGAGTTTACCAAGCAATATGTAATGCGCCACATTTTGATAAAGCGATTGAACCAGCGCTTTAAAGAGGAAGGCATTGTTATACCATTTCCACCTGTGAATACTGTTTACGTTAAGAAAGAAAGCCCCCTCTAAATTTCCCCCTATAGGGGAGACTTGAAAGAATTTAGATAATAAGGTTTTCATATCTTTATATTCTAGGCTGTTTCACAATGAAAAAACTTCTATTTCTTGCATTTATTATACTCTGGCTTTCCTCCTTCGGTCAACTACCAATTTTGAAGGAAGAAGTTGAAATATGTAATATGCCGAATCATGGACCTTTTAAACTTTTTCCAACAAAACAAATAGAGACCTTTACTATATATAATAAGACGGGAAAAGAAATTGAATTTGGCAGGTATGGTGAATATAGATGCAAACGGGTAGGACACTTAAATAAAGATAGTTCCTATAATGTACATATATATACAAAAGTCTTTTATTCTAAACTCAACTATATTGAGTTTTCATTCTATGATTCCATTGGGAATCTTTCAAGAAAAGAAACTTGGTTCTATAAGAACAACAAAAAGAATGATTTAGGTGACGCTCTTATTTATAAATACGGATCAAATAACAAATTATTGAGAACCATAGGTTATACTGATTCCGATAAAATTGCGAGAACCTCAACATTTATTTATGATAAATTCAATAATGAAACTGAGGAAATCGATTCAGAATATGAACTTATATATGACCTTCATAAAACGGTGAGAATTACAAAAAAACTTAACTCCTATGATTCATTAAAAAGAATTATTTGCTCAATCGATTCAACTGATGGAAAATTCACCAATAAGACGAAATATATTCGTCCTATTGATACTAACATAGTTATAGAATTAAGATATGATACACCAGATGATACCAGTTTGTATTTGTGTCTCGAAACCAGGTCCACGTATAAAAACAACAAACTTTACTCAAGGAAAATAAGAAGAAGCAGAGGCCTATTAAACCCAAACAAAAGTGATACTACAGATGAATATGATGAGTACATTCGAGTTTATAATGCTGATGGAACGTTAGATAGGATTAATTGTTATCATAAAGAACCCTCTTCTGCGGAACCATATTTATCTGATGACTACTACATTTATAAATATTATAAGTAAATACTGAGGCAGGGTTGGCCCTACCTTCCTCCGATAAAAAAAACAAGAGACTGGGCTACCACTCCAATAGAGTAACCGATATAGATATCTCCCGGTTCATGTGCCTTAAGCTTATAGCGGGAATATCCCACTAATAAAGCAAGAAACATTGCCCCACATACCCAGGGAGTCATTTCAAAGCGAGTATAATATATTAGCCCAATAACGGTACCTAATATTCCGCCTGCACCTAATGCATGTAAACTAATTCTTGTAAACAAACTTATAATAAGCGCCAATACCATAGCGGCGTTTATACCTAATAAATACAGACTAAGTGACTTACCTACTATGGGAATATTATGAAATATATAATAGGCAAGAAGGAAAAACAATTCTGTAAAAAGAATTAGTTGCTTTCTGTCCTGTTCTGTTGGATTTGTCAAACTTGAAACTTGACCTAACTTAACTAATAACCAACTAATAAATATTGGCAATATAGATGTAACAAGAAAAATTAGTCCCAATACTATAAACCATGCATAATAAGAATCGAGGTTGTTATAAATAAACGGGTCATTTGCCATAACAACTAACGCCCCGATAACAGGCATATATATGGGATGAAAAATGTACGAAATGGCCTTCCAGAAACAATTCCCCATTCTTATATCTCCTTTCTCATTCGGGCAACCGGTACCCCAAGCTGTTCACGATATTTTGCAACAGTACGCCTTGCAACTTTATATCCTTTTTCCTCTAATTGTTCTACAATAGCTTCATCATTCAGTGGGTTCTTTTTGTCTTCCGCATCTATCATTTCCTTCAGCAAATTTTTTACTTCCTTAACTGATACTTCTTCCCCGCTCTCCTTCTGGAATGCTTCTGAGAAAAGGTTTTTCAAAAGTTTTGTACCGAAATTTGTCTGCACATATTTGCTGCTCACCACACGCGATATAGTTGATATATCATATCCTGTTTTCTTAGCGATATCCTTTAGCAACATTGGTTTTAACTTGGCTTCATCTCCCTCCAAAAAATACTCCTTCTGGTAATCAAGTATCGCATTCATTACTCTTAATAAGGTCTCTTCCCTTTGCTTTAATGCATCAATAAATCCTTTTGCTGCATCAATTCGCTGGCGGGCAAAAGAAGCAGCTTCTTTATGTAGCTTATCTTTTGGCGCCTTTTTATCTACCATCTCCTCGTAGATATTACTCAGCCTGATCTTATTTGAGTTCCTGCTGTTCAACAACACTTCAAACTTACCACTCCAGCTATTTACTGTAAAGTCAGGAATCATTTGACCGGCATTTTCTGTTCCATCGGAATAAGTCTGACCGGGCTTTGGATTGAGTTTGGTTATCTCAGCTATTGCTTCTTTTAACTGTTTGTCGTCGGCGTGAGTAATTTCTTTAAGCTTATCGTAATTCTTTTTTGAGAATTCATCAAAACCTTTCTCCAATATTTCAATTGCAGTCCTAATACAAGCACTTTTTTCTGTTTTCCTTTTTAGTTGTAATAACAAACACTCTTGCAAATTCCTGGCACCTACACCGGGAGGGTCAAGCGCCTGTATGGCTTCAAGAATAGGAGTAAGTTCATTTTCGTCGGTAAGTATATTTTGCAAAAAAGTAATATCGTTAGAGATAGAATATAGATCGCGACGCAAGTATCCATCATCATCTATATTACCAATTATATAATCAGCCAACATCAACTGGCGGTCTTTTAAATTGCGTAAACTTAACTGTGCTGAGAGGGAATCCTGGAAAGAGTTAGTAGATACTATAGGTATTTCCTTTCGCTCTTCATCAGATGAAGTATTATTAGCAGACAATTTATACGCAGGTACGTATTCATCGCTCTCCTCCATAAAATCGGTAGCGTCGAACTCATCGCTATCGCTTGTCCTTGTATCTATATCCTCATCGCTGCCAATCTCTTGTTCATCTTTAGAATCCCATTCCGTTTCGGTAGCTTCTTCCAATGCTGGATTGCTTTCTATCTCCTCTTTTATGCGCTGCTCCATAGAAATAACAGGCATCTGCAAAAGCTTTTGAACAAGCATTTGCTGGGGAGTAAGCTTTAACTGCTGTTTCTGTTGTAGAGTCTGCTTGAGCATAATAAATTGTTACAAGAACAAACGTTCGAGCATCAAATTTACTTAAAACTCTGCATTCTTTGGAGTGCGAGGGAATGGTATTACATCACGTATATTCGCCATACCCGTCATAAATAATATAAGGCGTTCAAAGCCAAGCCCAAAACCTGAATGCGGTACAGTTCCATATCTCCTTGTATCGAGGTACCATTGCATATCCTTTTCAGGTATGTGCATCTCTTGCATGCGCGCAATCAGCGTTTCATAGTTTTCTTCCCTTTGTGAGCCACCTATCATTTCACCTACGTAAGGGAAAAGCACATCCATACCTCTTACCGTTTTACCGTCTTCGTTCAGCTTCATATAGAATGCCTTTATCTCCTTAGGATAGCCCGTTACCATAACCGGTACTCCAAATTTTTCAACTAAATAGTTTTCGTGTTCCTTTTGCAGATCAGCTCCCCATTCAGGTTTAAATTCAAATTTTTTGCCGGAAGTTTTCAGCACTTCAATAGCGTCGGTATAGGTAATACGTTTAAAGCTTCCACTTATAACCATATTCAGTTTGTTCAGTAACTCCTTGTCGTACATAGAGTTAAGGAATTCTATATCGTCCTTGCAATGTTCAAGAGCATATTTTACAAGATACTTTAGAAAGTCTTCCGCCAAGTCCATATTATCGTTCACATCATAGAATGCCATTTCAGGTTCTATCATCCAGAACTCAGCTAAGTGACGCGGGGTATTTGAATTCTCCGCACGGAAAGTCGGACCGAATGTATATATCTTCGATAAAGCCATGGCGGCTAACTCACCCTCTAACTGACCAGACACAGTAAGGTTAGTTTCTTTTCCAAAGAAGTCCTCTTTATAGTCTATAGTACCATCAGGATTCTTTGGTGGGTTCATCATATCTAAGGTTGTTACCCTGAACATTTGCCCTGCACCTTCGGCATCTGAACCGGTAATAATAGGGGTATGAATATAGAAGAATCCATTATCGTTAAAATACTTGTGAATAGCATAAGCCATAGCATGACGCACACGTAACACAGCTCCGAATGTATTGGTACGTGGCCTTAGGTGAGCTATTTCTCGTAAAAACTCCATAGTCATACCCTTTTTCTGTAAAGGGTATGCTTCATTATAAGCTCCATATATTTCAATCTTTTCGGCAACAATCTCTACTTTTTGTCCCTTCCCTTGCGATTGCACAAGCTTTCCGGTAACACAAACAGATGCACCCGTATTAACACTTTTCAATATCTCTTCGAAGGTTGCAATATTAACTACGGCCTGTATATTATGAATGGTTGAGCCATCATTAATAGCAAGAAAAGCCACTTCTTTACTCTCACGTTTGGTACGTATCCATCCTTTTACTTCAACTTCTTTACCATATTCGGTAGAGTCAAGCAAGGTTTTTACACTATTCTTTATCATTTTTCAATTTTTTTAAAGCAAAAGGCTAAACTACACGTCTACCTTTTCATTTAGAGTTCCAAAATTAATCGGATTTATGCATGTTATCTATGCCCAAGACAAAAGGGCAGAAAAAAATATTAAGAAAACTGTCGGAACAAAAAAAGTTTTCTTAGTTTTGCATCCCGGTTCTATCGAAATGAAACCAGAACAACAAATACTAAAAGGCGCTGAAGAACTCTTCTTCCGTTATGGATTGAAGGGTATTACCATGGATGACATTGCCAAGCACCTGGGCATGTCAAAACGGACCATATACGAACATTTCCCTACCAAAGACAGTATTATAAGCGCCTTGTTGAAGGCACATACTGATAAGAACTCAGCACAGATAAAAAATTTTCATGAAACAGCTAAAGACGCTGTTGAAGAAATATTTATGACTATGCAGGAACTGCAAAGCATGTTTAGTGTTATGAACCCACGCCTGCTTTTTGAACTGAAGAAGTTCCATCCTAAGGTTTGGTCTGAATTTGAAGATTTTAAGCGGAACGTGATACTGCAATCAGTAGTCGATAATATTAAGACTGGTATAAAACAGGGTATTTATCGCGATGATCTTGATTTGGAAATACTTTCTCGCCTTCGCATAGAAGAAGTAGAAATGGCATGGAACCCCGAATTGTTCCCTCCATCAACATTTGATCTTGGTAGAACGCATATAGCACTTATTGACCACTTTCTACATGGCCTGGTGAACATTAATGGATTCCGCTTAATAGAAAAATACAAAAAACTGAAAAATATAAAACTTCCTTCCTGATGAAAAAGAGTTTCTCATTAGCCTTTTTACTATTGACGGGTTGCGTATTTGCCCAACAAAAGAATGACAGCATTTACCACTTCTCATTGCAGCAAAGCATTGCTTATGCCATGGACCACCAGGGAAATATGGTTAACGCCCGTTATGAGGTAGATAAAGCAGGAGCCAAAGTAAAAGAAATAAGAGGTATTGGGCTTCCGCAAATAAGTGGTACAGTTAACATACAAGATTTTTTAGAGATACCTACAACACTTATCCCCGCCCAATTCTTTAATGGTCCTTCGGGAACATTTGAGCCTGTAAAGTTTGGAGTACAATATAATACCACAGGTGAGCTTGATGGTTCTCAAATACTTTTTGACGGAACATATATTGTTGGGCTTGAGGCTGTGAAAACCTATAAAGAATTATCGCAAAAAAACCTCGTTCAAACTACTATTCAAACCACGTCTTCGGTAATGAAGGCATATTACACAGTATTAGTAAACTACTGGAGATTACAGATGTTTGATGCCGATGCCAACCGTTTGAAAAAACTGATGGATGAAACCGAATCAATGTATAAGAGTGGTTTTACAGAAAAAATAGATTGGGAACGTATTAAGGTTAATTACAACAACCTGAAAACACAAGAGGTAAACATTGGCAAAATATTGCTTTTAAGCAAGCAACTGTTAAAATTCCAGATGGGAATGCCACTTGCAGATAGCCTCGCTCTTACTGACAGCCTCAAGTCTGTTCCACTAAACCCTGACCTGCAACAAGATACTTCTTTCAGGCCTGAAAACAGAATCGAGTATTCATTAGCTCAAACAAATATGCGTGCGTCGGAACTGCAATTACAAAAAGATCGTTTTTCTTACTTGCCCAATCTTGTATTGTATGGTTCAGTAAGTGAGCTTGCACCGGGTGATAACTTTGAAATTTTCAGCCCTAATCAGGCATGGTACCCTACTGCAATTGTAGGCTTAAAAATGGGCATACCTATTTTTGATGGGTTACAAAAGGCATACCGTGTGCAGCAGGATAAGATAGGTGTAAAAGAAAGCGTAACGCAATTGAACACCCTGAAAGAAAGCATCTACCTTGACCTGAGAAATAGTGAAACCAGTCTTTCAAATGCATTGGCTGACCTCAAAAATCAGGAAGAAAATATGGGCCTTGCACAAAATGTTGAGCACGATTCAAAAGCGAAATATGAAGCTGGCACTGGCTCAAACCTGGAGGTAGTAGATGCTGAAACAGCACTTACCGAATCGGAAACCAATTATTATAATGCCCTGTTCAATGCACTTGTAGCAAAGGTGGATTATGAGCAGGCTAAAGGAACCTTATACAACAAAAAATAAACACAATGTTTTCTATGAAAAAGTACGTTACCATTTTTATTGCTGCATCACTTCTGGCGGCATGTACCGGCAACAAGGACGGCAAAGCAAAACTTGATAAAGACAAGGAAAAGCTTGCAAGCATGAAAAAACGTGATGCTGACCTGAGGGACTCTATACAGATACTTCAAGATACTATTAACGGTGAAGGTGGCAAAGAGGTGAAAACTGTTAAAGTTGGAACTGTGGATGCAGTTCCAAGGCCTTTCCGCCACTATGTGCAGGTACAAGCCAGTGTTTACGGACAGGATAACATTAACGTGAATTCGGAAATGCCCGGTGTAGTAAAAAGCATTTTTGTAACTGAAGGTGATAAGGTTACTAAAGGTGAAGTACTGGCTTCTATTGATGATGCTGTTATTCAACAAAATATACAGGAGATACAAACTAACCTTGACCTTGCTAAAACACTTTATGAAAAACAAAAAGGTTTGTGGGACCAGAAGATTGGAACTGAAGTACAATACCTGAGTGCTAAGAGCAATTACGAATCATTGCAGAAAAGAATGTCATCTATGCAAGAACAGGATGATATGACCAAGATTAAATCACCTATTGATGGAATTGTTGATGCAGTAAAAATACGTGTGGGTGAATCTGTTGCTCCGGGCTTGCCTACCATACAAGTGGTGAATGCAGAGCAGTTAGAAGTGAAAGGTAATGTAGCGGAAACATATATAGCAGATATACATCCCGGTGATTCATTAAGCCTTATTTTCCCTGATCTTCATGATACAGTAGTATCAACAGCCACATACGTATCACATGCCATTGACCAAGTGAACAGGACATTTACCGTAGAAGTGAAATTGTCACAGAATCAGAACTTCCACCCTAACATGATAGCCATGATGAATATTATCGACTATACCAATCGTTCTGCTATTACCGTTCCGGTTAATGTGGTACAGAGCGATCCTACAGGTTCATTTGTTTTAGTAGCTGAAAAGGATGATAAGAATAACTGGAAAGCAGTAAAACGAATGGTAACAACAGGCAGAGTAGCTAATGGCAACCAGGAGATACTTAAAGGCTTGAATCCCGGCGATAAAATTATAACTGTGGGATACGAGGACCTTAACAATGGCGATGCTGTTAGTTTATAAAGTGAAAAGTTGAAAGTACAAAGTGAAGTACTATCCAACCTTTAAAACTTTATGAACTTTAAAAACTTTATAAACTGATATTATGAAAGATATTTTCAAAGAATTTAAACCGAGCAGTTGGGCCATCGACAACCGCACCAGTATTTATGTAATTACAATTATTATAATACTGGCAGGGCTGATAGCGTATAACAATATCCCCAAGGAAAAATTCCCGGATATTGAGATACCTACCATTTTCGTGCAAACAATCTATCCCGGTACTTCTCCTTCAGATATGGAGAACCTTGTTACAAGGCATATTGAAAAACAGATAAAAGCTATATCGGGTGTAAAGAAGATCACCAGCCACTCGGTACAAGATTATTCAGCTATTATAGTTGAGTTTAATACTGATGTTACCATTGATGATGCCAGGCAAAAGATAAAAGATGCAGTAGATAAAGCTAAGCCTGACCTGCCTAATGACCTTCCTAACCCACCCGGAGTAATGGATATAAACTTTGCCGATTTTCCCATTCTCTTCGTGAATCTTTCCGGTGACTTTGATCTGGCAAGGCTGAAAAAATATGCTGATGACCTGAAAGATAAGATTGAAGCCATGCCCGAAATTACCCGTGTAGACGAAGTGGGTGCTATGGACAGGGAGATACAGGTGAATGTAGATATGTATAAGATGCAGGCAGCACAAGTTACCATGGGTGATATTGAAAGGGCCGTTGCATCAGAAAACCTTGTTGTTTCAGGTGGTACTGTTACTATGGGTAGTAAAGAACGCTCATTAACAGTTTCTGGCCAATTCACTAATATGGACCAGGTACGCAATCTTATTTTGCGTTCAATGGGCGGAGCTACACTTTATCTTAAGGATATTGCAGAAGTAAAAGATACCGCTGCTGACGCAAAGAGCTATGCTCGTCTTGATAAAAAGAATGTGATCTCTCTGAATATTATCAAACGTAGTGGAGCCAACCTTATAGATGCATCTGATAAAGTACAAGCAGCTGTTAAAGATATGCAGGCTAATAATTTCCCGCAAAATCTGCATATAACTATTACCGGTGATCAATCAGACCAAACCCGTCAGACATTACACGACCTTATAAACACAATTATCATTGGGTTTTTATTAGTTACGCTCATATTAATGTTCTTTATGGGAGCCACTAATGCATTGTTTGTGGGACTATCTGTTCCACTATCTATGTGCCTTGCTTTCCTTATACTGCCAAGTATTGGTTATAGTATGAATATGATCGTGCTATTTGCATTCTTGCTGGGGCTTGGTATTGTGGTGGATGATGCAATTGTTGTTATAGAAAATACACACCGTATATTTAATCACGGTAAGGTGGATATTGTTAGTGCTGCCAAAGGTGCAGCAGGTGAAGTATTCTTACCGGTACTTGCAGGTACAGCTACAACACTTTCTCCATTTATTCCCTTAGCATTCTGGCCTGGCATTATAGGTAAGTTCATGCACTTTATGCCTGTAACACTCATTATAACACTTACTGCATCTCTGTTTGTAGCATACATACTTAACCCTGTGTTTGCCGTTAGCTTTATGAAAGCCGGTGATGATGAAAAGGGAAGTACAAAGAACAAATGGACAAGAGGAACAAGTATTGTTACTGTTATTTTCTTTGCCCTGGCAATGATTTTCTTTGCCGCCGGGGTTGTAGGAATGGCGAATTTCACCTTAACGATACTTGCTTTTTACCTTCTCTATCGTTTCGTTATTATACAATGGGTTTATAAATTCCAACATTCACTCTGGCCTGCGTTCCAACAACGTTATACCCTCCTTTTGAAACGTGGTTTGCGCCATCCGACCTTTGTATTACTTGCCACTATTTTACTCTTTGTTTTTTCTATCGTTCTATTCTCGCAAAGAACACCTAATGTGGTATTCTTCCCTAAGGGCGATCCGAATATGATAGATGTATATGTCAGCTTGCCAATTGGTACTGATATACAGTATACCGATTCTATTACAAAAATACTGGAAGACAGAGTGTACAAGGTAATTGGCCATAATAACCCTATTGTAAAATCGGTTATTACCAATGTGGCAATTGGTGCAACTGACCCGAGTGAAAATGATAATGGTACCTACCCTAACAAGAGTAAAATTGATGTCGCCTTTGTAGATTTTTCACAACGTAACGGAGTTTCTACAGCAAAATACCTTGACTCAATACAGAAAGCTGTGCAAGGATTACCGGGTGTAGAACTGGCTGTAGACCAGGAAAAGAATGGTCCACCAACAGGTAAGCCAATCAATATTGAAATTCGTGGCGATAACTATGCCCTACTTGTCAATACTTCTCAGAATCTTCTTCACTATTTAGATTCGATGAATATACAAGGTGTAGAAGAATTGAAATCGAATCTGCAGAAAAACAAACCTGAGATTGTTTTTGATATCGACCGCGAAAGAGCCAATTATGAAGGTGTCAGCACAGGCCAGATCGGTTCTGAAATACGTACTGCTGTGTATGGTAACGAAGCATCAAAATATCGCGACCAGAATGATGAGTACCCTATAATGATTCGTTATCAAAGGAACCAGCGCGAAGATATTAACGCTCTGAAGAACCTTGATATTACCTTCCGGGATATGAATATGCATGGTGACATAAGGCAGATACCTATTTCCACATTTGCCAATATTCACTATGGCAGAACATATGGAGCTATAACACGACTGAACGAGAAGCCGGTTATTACTTTATCATCTAACGTATTAGGTGGATTTAATCCGAATCAGGTAGTTGCCCAGATAAATGCGGCAATCAAAAACTTCCATACACCAGGCGGAGTAGCTATTGAACTTACAGGTGAACAGCAGGATCAGAAAGAGACTGCCAATTTCCTTGGGCTAGCTTTGGGTATTGCGGTGGGACTTATATTCTTAATTCTCATATCACAATTTAATTCGGTAACCAAACCATTTATTATCCTGTCAGAAGTTATCTTCTGCGTGATAGGTATTATACTTGGCTTCTCCATCACAAAAATGGATATGTCGATAGTTATGTGCGGACTAGGCTTTGTGGCATTAGCAGGCCTTGTGGTGCGTAATGGAATATTATTGGTAGAGTTTGCCGATATGCTTATGAAGCAAGGCTCAACAGCACTTGATGCAGCTATTGAAGCAGGAAAGATTCGTATGACCCCCGTTATACTTACAGCTATTGCTGCTATACTGGGCCTTATACCATTGGCTGTTGGTTTCAACATTGACTTCGTAACCCTGTTCACCCATTTCAATCCGCATATCTTCTTTGGTGGTGATAGCGTTGCCTTCTGGGGCCCGCTTTCATGGACCATGATATTCGGACTTGGTTTTGCTACCTTCCTTACCCTTATGCTTGTACCTGTTATGTATTATGGGGTAGATAAAGTGCAACATTATAAATGGAAAAATGTGCTGAATGGAAGAATACTTAAAAACCCATTCTCATTTAATGGCAGGATCCGCAGGACAGAATACCTTGTCTCGATTATAATCATGATGGTAGTTAATTCCATTATTGGCAACATGTTCCATAATCCATCTGTTGTTTCCAACATATTGAAGAACCTGTTTGAGATACCGGTATTGTGGTTCATACTTGCACAAGGCGCTAAACGCTGCCATGATATTGGAAAGAGCGGATGGTGGCAATTGATCCCTATCTGGAACCTATTATTGATAGACCAGGCGGGAGACCATGGAGCTAATTCTTATGGAGAAAGCCCTAAACTCATTGTGAAAGAAACTTTGGTTGCAACGCCTGCTTAACCAATTACGCAAAAGCAATAATTTAATTCCTCTCCCGTTTGGGAGAGGATTATAAAGGCGAAGGCTGAATTTTCTAACTTTGTGTAAAATTGCCCCATGTCTATAGAAACGGGCTCAATGCTAATGAATTATTGCGAAAGCATGACCGCTTACGTTCGGCGTAAGAGCAGGGTGGTGAACATAGGTGATGTTCCGCTGGGAGGTGATTACCCTATTCGGGTACAATCTATGACCACGACTGATACCCTTGATACCATAGGTACGGTTGAGCAATCCATACGAATGATAGAAGCAGGATGTGAGTATGTCCGTATTACTGCACCCAGTTTAAAAGAGGCTGAAAATCTTCAAAACATAAAGAATGAACTTCGCAAAAGAGGATATAAGACTCCACTAGTTGCCGATATACACTTTACCCCTAATGCTGCAGAAGTAGCAGCAAGGATAGTTGAGAAAGTACGTGTGAATCCCGGTAATTACGCTGACAAGAAGAAGTTTGAACACATTGAATACACTGACGAAACCTACAATACTGAACTAGAAAGAATACACCAACGTTTTGTTCCGCTGATAAAGATCTGTAAGGAACATGGCACAGCTATGCGCATTGGTGCTAACCATGGTTCGCTAAGCGACAGAATTATGAGCCGTTACGGCGATACACCACTAGGCATGGTTGAGTCGGCATTGGAATTTTTAAGGATTTGTGAGGCGCATGATTATAAGCAGATAGTGCTTTCCATGAAGTCTAGCAACCCATTGGTGATGGTACAGGCCTATCGTTTGCTCATTGAAAAGATGAACGCCGAAGGAATGAATTATCCTTTACACCTTGGTGTTACGGAAGCAGGCGAAGGTGAAGACGGTCGTATAAAATCTGCGGCAGGCATTGGTACGCTATTGGAAGATGGCATTGGTGATACTGTGCGCGTATCGCTTACAGAGGACCCTGAATTTGAAATTCCGGTTGCTAAAATGTTGGTTGGACGTTACAATAATCGTGCAAAGCATAATCCTATTCCTCCAATAATTGAATTGCCATATTCACCAACTCAATACACAAGAAGAGAGACAAGAGAGCCGGAAAACATTGGTGGCAAGAACCATCCAAGGGTAGTAGCAGATTTAAGTGGCAAGGATGCCATAACACAAGCGACTTTATTTGGAATTGGGCATTCCTATAATGCTAATTCAGGAATTTGGAAGAGCCTGGACCAGGGAGCAGATTACGTTTACACAGGTAAGCAAATAATCTCGTTTACACTTCCTGAAAGCCTTAAAGCCATTTATGATTCTGATAGTTGGAAGCAAGCAAAACAAGGCAATTCATATCCTTTCTTCAGCAGTATTAGCAACTATGAATCATCTGAAAAATCATCTTCGCTGAATTTTGTGAGCTTGAAGATTGGAGATATTGCAAATAAGTCTTTCGATAAATTAAATAAAGACGAGACATTAGTATGGGTTGTGGAAACAACTAATCAGCATGCAATGGCAGAAGAAAGAAGAATTCTAATTGAACTTCTTTCTAAGAAATATGATACTCCTGTAATTATTAAGCGGCAATATGAAACTGCATTGGAAGATGAAGTGAGATTGTTTGCCGCTACCGATGCAGGTTCATTGCTTATCGATGGCATGGGTGAAGGAATATGGCTTAAAGCGAATATTCCTGTGAAGAGCCTTAACAGCATTGCTTTTGGAATACTTCAAGCCACACGTACACGCATATCGAAAACAGAATATATCTCCTGCCCTTCTTGTGGAAGGACATTATTTAATCTGCAGCAAGTAACAGCACAAATTCATGAACGCACTTCTCACCTTAAAGGTGTTAAGATTGGTATTATGGGTTGCGTAGTTAATGGTCCGGGTGAAATGGCAGACGCTGATTATGGTTATGTTGGCACAGGAGTAGGAAAAATAACATTGTATAAAGGCAAGCAAGTTGTGCAACGCAATATAGCATCGGAACAGGCAGTAGATGCACTTATTACACTGATAAAAGATGGCGGCGATTGGGTAGAGAAACCATCAGAAAGCTAACCCATTACGAGTGAATAGCTATCCTAAAAAGTATTTCAGTAATCTTGATGCCACTCGATTCCTGTCTTGTTTAACTGTTTTCCTTCACCATACTATCCTCACCGGCAGCGGAACAGGTGATTCCGCTCTTTACCGTTTTTACGATACCAACCTTAGCCTTGATTTTATAATGGGGCTGGATTATTACGTGGTGCTATCTGGTTTTCTTCTCTCATGGGTCATTTTGGAAGAGTATAAGCACACTTCTAAGTTCAACCTGGGGTTTTATTATGTGCGGAGAATTTTACGCACCTGGCCTCTTTATTTCCTTTTGATAATCCTGGGCTATGTTTTAATAGTTCTGGCAAGGTATTTCCTGTCTGCCACTGTGCATGATATGCCACCATTACAATACCTGTTAAGTTTTACCCTCAACTTTTATATTGTGAAGCATGGCATGGCTTTTCTTTTCTTCATTGCTTTTTTATGGAGTATTTGCGTGGAAGAACAGCTATATGCGTTATGGGGTATAATACTAAAATGGGGTAAAAAATACTTTTCTCCCATTTGTATATTACTCGTTATT
The DNA here is from genome assembly GCA_035485295.1 of Bacteroidia bacterium. Taxonomy (GTDB): domain Bacteria; phylum Bacteroidota; class Bacteroidia; order JABEUT01; family JABEUT01; genus JABEUT01. The sequence continues at coordinate 3,854 of DATHOD010000099.1, read as the reverse complement.
GCTTCACTAGTTTACCGAATAACTCATGTGCATGGAGGCTCCGATCTCTTCTTCAATACCATGAATTGGGTTGCCAATTTTGCCATTGGCGGACTTATGGCGAACTTCTGCATACAAGGCGGTAAAACATTTGAGAAACTAAAAGAAACACCCAAACCGGTGATTGCATCGATTTATCTTTTGTTCATCCTTAATGTGGTATTCTACAAATACATCTACTCATCTGATACCATGGTAGCCTCTGAAAGGCTTATTATTACTCTATTCTTCTCTTTTATGATATTTGAACAGAGCTTTTGTAACAGCCATTTATTCGAACTGGGGAAATCAAGAATGATGAGCTACCTGGGCAAAATAGCTTATGGCTTGTTCTGCTTCCATGGCCCAATTACCTTACTTTTTGAAAAGATAACAGCACGTACCGGTTGGTCAAATAATAACTTTACGGTGTTTTTCATCAATCCTGTGCTTATTTTTGCAGTAACAGTATTGGTATCGGCAATCAGTTACAAATACTTTGAAAAGCCCATTATGAAACTTCGATATAAATTAAAGACCGCGTGAACGCCATAAAAAGAAATATCCCCAATGCCATTACATGCCTGAATCTTTTATTCGGCTGCATTGCATTGATATTTATTTTCCAGAACAAACTGGAACAAGCCTCTTATATGATTGTGTTTGCAGCTATTGCCGATTTCTTTGATGGTATGGCAGCGCGCCTGCTCAACGTACATTCAGCTATTGGCAAAGAATTAGACTCATTGGCTGATATGGTTTCATTTGGTGTTGTTCCAGGTATGATGGTATTTAAACTGATCAACAATGAATACTGTGAATGGATTGGCTTATGTATCCCGATTTTTGCAGCATTACGCCTTGCAAAATTTAATGTGGATGCACGCCAGGCTACTTATTTTATTGGGGTGCCTACACCTGCTATTTCTCTTCTTATCATATCCTTTCCGCTTATTTTAAGTCACAGTACATATTGGCAGAATATTTATTTGGCGCGTGGAGAACAACCAGTAGATGTAATGAATATCGATTCAATTTCCTGGTTCCTGGGTATATTATCTATTGTTTGTTCGGCACTTATGGTAATGCCATTGCCGCTGATCTCTATGAAGTTCAAGAACATGTCATGGGCAAGTAATAAGGCGCGTTATATTTTACTAATACTATCACTTGCAAGTATTATAGTCTTTCGATTTGAATCGGTTCCCATTATTATGGTGCTTTATGTAGTGCTTTCGTTATTTGCAAACCCTGCGAAAGAAACGCATGAATAAGAACATTTGTTTTATCATAAATCCTAAATCGGGCACAGGATCCTGGAAAGGAATAGAGAACAGTATTAAACTGCATCTTGACCCATCATTTAATGTACAAATCTTCTATACGAAACATGCAGGCCACGCTGTTGAAATTGCAAAAGAGGCTGCTAAAAATTGTTCTATAGTAGTGGCAGTGGGCGGTGATGGAATGATGAATGAGGTAGCGCGTGGCTTATTAGGCACTGATTCTGCCTTGGCTATTGTACCTACAGGTTCGGGTAATGCATTGGCAAGACATTTGAAAATACCTATATCTCATAAGGGTGCCATTGAATGCATTAACGAAATGAATTCCCGCATTATTGATACTGCGACTATGAATGATGCAGACTTTTTTGCTGTGTGTGGAACAGGATTTGATGCTGAAGTAGCAAATAAATTCGCCTTGAGTAAAAAACGGGGCTTTTTCACCTATGTTTCTATTGCTATATCTAACTATTTCTCCTATAAGCCTTATACGTATGACATCATTATTGATGGACAAATTTTGAAAGAACGAGCCTTTCTTATAAGTATTGCAAATGGAAGCCAATATGGCAACAATGCCCATATAGCGCCCAAAGCATCTACCCGAGATGGCATGCTTGATGTTTGCATTTTTAAGCCTTTCTCTATTCTTGTAACACCTGTTCTTGCCTGGCGCCTTTTCAGCTGGTCACTTGACCGCTCTCCATACATGAAGGTTATCAGAGGCAAAAGCATACGGATAAAGAATGCTGACGGGCATACGCCACTATGCATACATTATGATGGAGAACCGGCAGGAACAGCCGATGAAATAAGGGTTGAAATTGCACCTAAGACTTTGAAGGTGATTGTCCCGGAAGCATAAAAGCAAGTAGGATATTCAGAAATTACTTGGCAGGAGGGCCATAATATTTTTGGGATATTATTTTTCCATTTTCATCAAACACTAATCTATAATATCCTAAATCCGTAAGAAACGTATTCAACTTTGCTGGCGTAACCCAATATTGGATAGTATTATCACTTTTAGTGACTTTATCCACAAAATTAAGTGTAGAATACCCTGAACAATTTTCAACCAAATACCTGGAAATTCCATAAGGAGCTGAATTAAGATGTATTGTTCTCCCTTTAGCAACTATATTACCCTGCTTGTCGAAGAAAATAAGCAAAAGATCAGCATCATATACAACCTCCAACAATGTGTCATCACTCCTATAATACCAGTTTGCCTCTTTATCCCCAGGGCAAATTGAGTCGAATTTATGTAATGTGCTCTTTCCAATTTTAATAGAATCTACACTGTATTCTTTATAGGTGATTTTATTGATTCCGGAAAATCTGTACAAATAGTCCCCTAATTCAAATGAAACACCAACAATCTCTTTTTCATTCTTAAATATAGACCATCTAACCTGTGCGTGTTGGGGATAAATGGAATCAATACAATTGAGCAATATCTCCTTTTCATGGGAAATATTCTTCATGTATTGTGCTTTAACTGGAATACATACAAATATTAATAAACTGATTACATAAAAGAAATTAATGACCGATCTTGTCATAGTTTCTAAAAATAACTCAGGTTAGGCCTCAACCACTTTTCAGTTTCTTCAATGCTCATTCCTTTACGACGGGCATAATCCTCTACTTGTTCCTTGTTTATCTTGCCCAAAGCAAAATAGTGTGAGCCGGGGTGAGCAAAGTATAATCCACTTACTGCAGCAGTCGGGAACATAGCCATACTTTCTGTTAATTGTATTCCTGCATTATTTTCTACTTCAAGCAGATTAAAGTGCAAAGTCTTTTCTGTATGATCAGGACTTGCAGGATAACCCGGTGCAGGACGTATACCAATATATTCTTCCTTAATTAATTGTTCGTTGCTAAGGTTTTCATCAGGTACATAAGCCCATATTTCCTTCCTCACTTTAGCGTGCAGTAATTCAGCAAATGCCTCAGCAAGCCTATCGGCTATCGCCTTTATCATTATGCTACTATAGTCATCGTGGTCTTTTTCGAATTTCTCGATCCATTTTTCAATACCGATACCTGCAGTAACAGCAAAGCCACCGACATAATCTGCCCTGCCTGATTCCTTAGGTGCAATAAAGTCAGCCAATGCAACATTATCTTGTCCTTCTGCCTTTTTGGTTTGCTGGCGAAGAGAATGCAATACTGTCTTTATATGCTTGCGGGTATCATCGGTATAGAGTTCTATATCATCATCACCAACAGTATTAGCAGGATAAAAACCAATTACACCCTTAGCTGTGAGCCACTTCTCTGCAATTATCTTCTTTAGCATAGCCTGTGCATCATCGAAAAGCTTTTTCGCTTCCGTACCACGTTCAGGGTCTTTCAAAATTTTAGGATAACTGCCCTTCATCTCCCAAGCATGGAAGAATGGTGTCCAATCGATATACTTGGCTATCTCGGCTAAAGGATAATCTGTAAACGCTTTATTGCCAATTATACTCGGTTTATTTATCTGAACAGCTTTCCAGTCCGTTTTGAATTTATTGGCACGCGCCTCAGCCAGCTTAATAT
>DATHOD010000098.1:0-13729 GCA_035485295.1 Bacteroidia bacterium | reverse complement strand
ATTTTAACCACTGCCGAGGCATACGGGATAGATGCCCACCTTATATTCAACAAGGCAGATATTTATAATGAAAAGGAAATGGATGATATGGCTGAGCGGGTAATCACCTATGAAGATATTGGATATAATTGCCATGTAGTTTCATTATTGAACGGTAAAAGCACAGAGATGCTTAAGAAGCTTTGCATTGGTAAAACAACCTTGCTCTGTGGATTATCAGGCACGGGAAAATCAACTTTCATCAACCAGCTTATACCCGGCATGGACCGTAAGACGGGCGTAATATCTGAAGCCCATTTGAAAGGCACACACATGACTACTTTTTCTGAAATGATTCCTTTACCTGAGGGTGGTTTTATAATCGACACACCGGGAATACAGGAATTCGGAATAGCAGATATTAATAAATATGAATTGTCTCAGTACTTCAGAGAGATGAATAAGATACGAGCGAATTGCAAGTTCAGCAACTGCCTGCATATAAACGAACCGGGGTGCGCAGTTATAAAGGCTGTTGAAGAGGGAGACATGGCAATGTCGCGCTACGAAAGCTATTTCAGCATTTTCAACAACGAAGCCAGCGAGGAGAAGAAGTACTAGATAAGGTGAAGAACAAGTTTGCTATTTTCCTGTTATTCTATGGATTTCAAATTACTCTTTAAAGAGCTTATTATTTTCTTTTCATCCCTTCTGTGAACCTTAATAACATAACGGAACCCTAAGGTTGAATAACTGAAAGTAGGGTTTACAAAAACCTTTACATTCATACCATCAGTATTCTTACCTGCCTTGCTTCCGGAACGGTCATCGTACCAATTACCGCCACGCACAAGCGAGGCATAATCCTTGGATATATTCCAATCAGTATCATTCTTTGCGTTATAATAATCTTCTATTGCTAATTTAAGCATTCCGTCTTTCCCTTTTAGCTCCTCCAGTAATTTATGCTGGTATTCATATACCGCACTCCAATTGTCCTTATATGTTTCCAGCATCCATTCAGACACATTACTTCCCATAAATGAAATACCATTACAATCGTAATTTGCTGATACGAATGGGTTCTCTCTTACATTTTCCTCATTTTTAATATAATCTGCCTTAAGCAGTACATAAGGCGCATTACGAATAAAATCTTTAGCACCATATAGAATTTTCCTAAGGTGCCAGGTAAAACTCATATCTGATAAGTTTATAGCCGAAGGAAGTAAAGTATGGCGCATCCAAGTTATTCGGTCAGTATCTCCTCCTTCCACATTTACTTCACCTTTTCTTCCGTGAATTGAGACTGGAATAGAATCAATATTTGCTTTAACTGACAAATCTGTTACATAGGAGTAGTCGCTCATTACATCGGCATAATCAGGATAGATGAAAGGTTCCCCGTTTTTATTACTAGCGGTTTCAACCATTTCCCATTCATATTCTGTGGGCAGCTCGTAAGTAACAATCCATTCTCCTTTCCCAACTTTATTAAGTTTCTCTTGCTCCCGCTCCGTTCTCCAATGCAAATATGCAATGGCCTGATTCTTACTAATCCCTACTACCGGGTAGTCATCAAAAGCAGGGTGCCAGAAATACATATTAGCCATAATCTCTGAAAAATAAAAAGGAAATGGGAAATCATTAATCCATGCAAGGGTATCAGGATAACAATTGATCTCTATTTTGGTATTTCTGTTATCTCTATAAGGGTAGTAATAATACATCAACTTCCTGGTATCAACTTCTTTTCGCCTGTAAAATCTTTCCTCCTCAGGCTTATATAAGTCTGCTGTTTCTCGCTGAAATGCTGTATCATCATAATTTATCTTAACATTCCAATTAAGTATTGGTGGGTCAGCATCGCCCGGGTAGACCATATTACCGTGCTTTGGTCCCGCCATGTATAATGTAAAACGTATAATTGAATCCTTAACGTACTCCACAAACTCTCTGTACTCCTTATTGGTAATGGCTGTCTTTTTGAAATAAAAAGGCTCCATAAATTCACTTAGGGGCTTATTAAGTTTTAATGCAAAATCATAACCTCTATTCATTGCACCTTCGTCGGGTGTTGAGTAAAACCGAAAAGCTTCCGGTAATGGAAAATCATGTTGGCAAACAGACTGGATTATATGGTCCACTCCATGAAAAGATGGATTAAAATAGACGCACTCATTAAATGACATGGGAGAGTTTTTATAATAAGTCCTGTAGTAGCTGATGCGCGCTATAAATTCCTTTTGTGCGTCTGTAATCGAGTCAGCATAGCTTTGAATGTATTTAAGGTAATCTGAAAATCTCTTGAAATGGGAAGTTCCTTCATATCCTAGGGGAATAATTTCTTTGATAATATAATGTGGATGCTCTAAATCTATGTTTATATACTCCCTTCTAAGCCTTGCAGGATTACTTTCTTTAGGATAAACATTATCTAGAACATTAGCTGAATACACATTGGTATCCTTTTGGGCACTGGCTTCTTTTATTGCAAGAAGCATACAAATTACAATTAGCGCTCTGTATAGTTTGATTTTGAACATGTGGTAGATTCCTTCTATCAAATATAACGTATCTCGTCCAATTATATTTTTCATCTACGTATTGCTAAGAAATTTATCATTTTATTACATATATGAATATTTTATTTATGTTTGTATTATGAACTACAGAATGAATATATACCCACCCCTTCGCCCCTCCACAGGAGGGGATTCCAAAGCCTTCAATTTAGTAACGATTTTTTTGTTAAAAATGGGATTGAACCTATTGAGAAACAAGGAGATTGTCTTAAATATGCAACACAAAACATCATTCTGTGTCAAAAACTGTTGCATTTTGAAAAAAGATAAATAGCATGGAAACTGAAAAGAAAGAATATTTCGAAGGACGCGGAGCACAGGTGAATCCTCATAACAGATTCTTTAAAACAGCTTATGTTCAAGAACATTGGGAAGGGCTTGATGAAGATTCCTTATTAGAGAATAAACGAACACAGTATATCGAGATATTCCCTAAAACCATTGTCAATAAAGTTGAGAGTCCCGATATAGGAGGATACTCTATGAACCCTTACCAGGGCTGTGAGCACGGTTGCCTTTACTGCTATGCCCGCAATTCTCATGAGTATTGGGGATATAGTGCCGGACTGGACTTTGAACAAAAGATATTAGTCAAGAAGAATGCACCCCAATTACTTGAAGAGCTTTTTCAGAAAAAAAGCTGGGAGGGTGAACCCATTATGTTTTCGGGCAATACAGATTGTTACCAGCCAATCGAAAGGAAGATGAAAATTACACGTGCTATGCTGGAAGTGTGTTTAAAGTATTGCAACCCGGTGAGTATGATAACAAAGAATGCAGTTATTCTGCGTGACCTGGATATTTTGCGTGAGATGGCAAAACTAAAATTGGTGCATGTTATGGTTACCATAACTTCTTTAGATGAAGATCTGCGCATGAAACTGGAACCTCGCACCGTTACTTATCGCAACAGGTTAAATGTATTGCGCCAATTAAGTGCAAACGGAATACCCTGTGGAGTAATGGTGGCACCAATTATTCCACATTTAACAAGCTATACTGTTCACGATGTAATAAAAGCGGCAGCAGAAAATGGTGCAAAGCGGGCAGGGCATACAATAGTTAGACTTAATGGACAGATAGCAGAAATTTTCAAAGACTGGCTCTTTAAAAACTTTCCCGATCGTGCCGAAAAGGTATGGAACCATATTGCAGAATGCCATGGTGGCAAGGTAAATGATTCCCGCTGGAGCACACGCATGCGTGGTGAAGGGCAGGTGGCGGAATCTATTCGGCAAATGTTCAAACTGGCTGTAAGGAAATATATGGGGGAACCGGTTAAGTTTGAATATGACCTGAGTATTTTTAAGCGTAAAGGTCATGAACAGTTATCGCTGTTTTAAAAATATCGAATATTGAATAACTAATATCGAATAATGAAGTTCAGGGGAATTCTAAAACAAGTAATTTAGCTATGAGCAAAATTGAAGTGAATAAACGCAATCATAATTTTTAAATCCTAATTCACAAATTCATTCATGAGAGTTGTAATACAAAGAGTAAGTAGGGCCGAAGTAAAAGTCGGTAATGTGGTTAAAGGAGCCTGTGGCCTTGGCTTGCTTGTATTATGCGGCATAGAGGAAGCAGACACAGAAGAAGATGCAGCATGGCTAAGCGCCAAAATTGCAGGGCTGCGCATATTTGGAGATACAGAAGGCAAGATGAATCTTTCGGTGAGAGATGTAAACGGAGAAATACTTGCTGTGAGTCAATTTACTTTGCATGCCAGCACCCAGAAAGGCAATCGCCCATCATACATGTTAGCTGCAAGGCCTGAGAAAGCATTACCATTATTTAACACTTTTGTGACCATGCTCGAAAAGGAATTAGGGAAACCTGTAGCGACTGGAGAGTTCGGTGCTCACATGGAAGTGAGCCTGGTAAACGATGGGCCGGTAACGATAACAATTGACACTAAAAACAAACAATAACTCTGTGAAACTCATAAAACTCTGTGCACTCTGTGTTAAAATTATCTTTGAACCTTCAACACAGAGACCACAAAGGAAACAGAGGCTCACAGAGAAAAAGTAACTCTTAATACCGAAACTATGACAATTAAAGAAGCTCAGAAATTTGTTGACGACTGGATAAATAAAGAAGGTGTGCGTTACTTTAATGTACTTACCAATATGGCAATGCTTACTGAAGAAGTTGGAGAGGTAGCTCGTGTTATATCAAGAACATACGGGGAACAATCTTTCAAAAAATCGGATAAAGGAAAGGACCTGGCGGAAGAATTAGCTGATGTATTATTCGTGCTTATATGCATATCGAATCAAACAGGTATAGACCTGCAAAAAGCGTTCTTGAGTAATATTGAAAAAAAAGGTAAACGCGATAAGAACCGCCATAAGCGGAACCCTAAGTTGAATCAATAACCTCCGCCTTGTATTTGCCTTACGAACATAAGGATAGAGAGCCAGTAATCGTGATGGTCGCTGGCGGTGCTGAGCAAGCCATCAACACCGTGAGAGCCTTCGGTAGGTGGTTCGAACAAAGTAACCTTAGAGGAAGGAATAGCGGCAACATATTTCTTCACCTCAGGCAACTCTGCCTTAGAAGAGGTAATGAATACTGGGATATTACACTTTGGAAAAGCTGTTTTAGTATCAAGCAGTCCAACAAATACTCCACTCGGACTGAAGGCCAGTACACTAGCAATGCGTGCATTGGTAGAACCAATATAAAGAGTGATGGCAGCAGAAAAGCCGCAACCAACCAGCACCACTTTTTTCTTGCTCTTACCATACGCATAATCAATAGCTGCATCAATATCTGTTTTACAATCAAGGAGTTTTGTCTGAATATGCTTGGCCTGAGCAAGAGAAGAAGTTTCGTTAGTAATTCCATTTTTAGTTCCCCCTACCCTCATATCTATGGCAATACAATTGTAACCAAGCTTGGTAAATTTCTTGGCAAGGTCCTTGTATTCCCCACGGCTCGATTTAATGTCATGGCACAATATCATATACGGCATGGTATCGCTCACCATATATACATCGGCAGTTATAATGAGCTTATCGGCGGAAATAAAAGTGATTTTATCCTGTGCCTTAAGGCTGCTTTTGAAAAACAAAAGAGTCAGCAGCAAAGTGCAAACAAAGAGTATTCTGTTGCGTTGCATAGACTGTAAAGATAGTAAAAGATGCTAAGTATCACAAACTTGTATGGTATATTTCAAACACATAGCTGCTGATATAGAACAAATTAGTTTATGTAATTCATATAAAAACTTCTATATCTTTATGCCAATTAACCTTATTTAAAACCATACGATATGTCACTTTGGAGAAAAAAGTCAATTACAAAGCTTTTAGCTGACGCTGAAAACAATGAACATGGGTTAAAAAAGACATTGACTGCCACATCGCTGGTAGCCTTAGGTATTGGTGCTATTATAGGTGCCGGTTTATTTGTGCGTACAGCTGCTGCAGCAGGTGGATTCGCTGGTAATGCTGTTACTATTTCTTTTATTATAGCTGCTATCGGTTGCCTTTTTGCAGGCCTATGCTATGCAGAATTTGCAAGTATGATACCTATTGCAGGTAGTGCCTATACTTATGCTTATACTACAATGGGCGAATTAGTGGCCTGGATCATAGGATGGGCACTTATAATGGAATATGCACTTGGTGCGGCAACAGTTTCTATAGCCTGGAGTGAGTATCTTAACAACCTCTTTAGTGGTGCGATACCATATTCTTTATGTCATTCCCCATTCGAATTATCTGCATCTGGTGAACACGGCCTTATTAATTTGCCTGCGATATTTATAGTCCTCATTCTATCTCTTCTTCTTATTAAAGGCACACAAGAATCTGCCAGGGTAAATGCTATTATCGTCTTTATAAAGGTCTCAATAGTTCTTATTTTTATCGTCATTGGTTGGAAGTTTATGAATCCTGCAAACCATAGTCCTTACCTGATACCAGCAGATGCTCCGAAAGTTGACTTGGGAAATGGACAATCATATGATTACTCATCTGCTTTTAATCATGGTTGGCTCGGCGTCTTGAGAGGTGCAGCTTATGTGTTCTTTGCATTCATTGGTTTTGATGCTGTATCAACTGCCGCACAAGAAACAAAAAACCCTAAACGTGATATGCCCATTGGTATTCTTGGCTCCTTAGCTATATGTACGGTGCTTTATATTTTATTTGCTCACGTTCTTACAGGTGTTGCACCATTCACAGATTTCATAAAAGCAAGCGCGGGTAAAGAAGCTTCAATATCTTATGTAATACAACACTACATGACTGGATATAGCTGGCTTGCCACATTAGTTACTATCGCAATTCTCGCAGGGTTCTCTTCGGTAATACTTGTAATGCTTCTAGGGCAATCACGTGTGTTCTACTCTATGTCAAATGACGGGCTTCTTCCCAAAGTCTTTTCACATTTACACCCTAAATTCAGAACACCATACAAGTCAAACCTGATCCTTTTCTTATTTGTTGGTCTCTTCGCCGCATTTATTCCAGCTGACGTTGCGGGTAATCTTACTGCATTTGGAACTCTATTAGCATTCGTACTAGTTTGTTTTGGAGTAATTATAATGCGTAAAGCTGATCCTGACCGTCCACGACCGTTCCGAACTCCATTCGTTCCATTATTCCCTATCCTTGGTATAATTGTTTGCGGCGCTTTGATATGCTCCCTAGGCTTAACTACGCTTTTAAGTGCTTTCGGATGGATGGTTCTAGGGCTAGTAATATTCTTCGCCTATAGCCGTCATCACAGTAATATAGGCAAAGAAAGTAAGTAGCTTAATTTACTGGAGCAGCATCTGTTTTAGATAGTTGTCTGTATCTTTCGCGGGCTTCATCTACATAAAAGCTGCCTGGGTAATGCAGGACTATCTGCTTATAGTAATCAATGGCTTTATCAGGGTTGTGCTGCTTTCTGTCTATCAGTTTAGCCAATAAGAACAGGGCTTTGTCAGGTAGCATACCATCGGCAAAATCCTTTGCTTCCTGCTCATAATACTTTATCGCTTCGTCGTAATTCCCTTTCTTTTCAGCCATTTGAGCACGCATAAGCAATATCTCCTCTTTCAGTACTGTAACTGTAGTCATACGGTATACTGAGTCTATCAATACCAGTGCACTATCCTCATGGTTCTGGTAATCGAGCAATTGAGCATGGGCAAATACATGCAATGGCAAAAGGAATGCGGTGTCCTGGGTATTATCTTCAATTAATAAGGAAATGGACATAGCGTCGTTAGCGGTAAGCTTACTGGTAGCTCCTTTCAATATATCAAACTGAGCCTTGGCCCATTTAAAATTACCTGTATAGTAATAAATAGTCGCATTCTTAAGTTTGGCATCATCGCCTATAGCGTCATGTTTAAAAGCGCTTTCCACTTGAGAATATATCAATGAGGCTTCCCATACCTTGCCCGAAGCTACAAGCACATCGGCTAGTTGCATCATACAATGGGCGCGGCTACTGGGAGAAATACCCGGTATATCAATAGCTTCCTTAAGGAGTGAATAAGCCTCGGAATAGTCATACAAATAGAAAGCATCAAGATTCGCGAGGTCCTGCATAAGCGATACAGTTGCAACGTAATGGGTAAGTTCATCAAGTGTTTGTTTCAGCTTTCCATGCAATTCAACTAATTGATCATGGGTGTATGTTCCGCCATTCAATAGTTTATTATACATCACTTTCAACTGTTCTTCTTTAGCCTGAGTATAGTTGTCGTTTTTAGCGCCCATATCTATAACATATTGGTAGGCTTCAATAGCAGGATCATATGCCTCATTTGTTGAACATGTCCGGGCAAATGCCATAAGCCTCCAACCCCCTTCATGCTTGCGCTTGTCAATAGCCTTAACCTGTACAAGTGCATCGGCATAATTCTTTTGCTGCAGCATCATCCATATCAGCAATTCAGAAAAGTCCTCATTATCGGGATACTTCTGAATGTATTTGAGCAATTCCTTCCTAATAATAGAGTTCTGTTCAGCATCGGCATAATCACCCACGCTTATCTGTAGTGCATCTTGAACCTGCTGTGTATAGGAAGTAGATAATACAATGGCATCAAGATAGTTATCCGTCATTTTTACTATCTCACCCATAGCTTTATAAATAGCTGCAGTTTCAAATAAGAAAGGGTAATCGCCTTTCAGAAGCTCACGGCCATGCTTATAGGTTTCGAGAGCATAGTCCCATTTTTTATCGTCAGCGAAGGTTTGCCCTAGGGTTATTATTTGACTACGGTCTGTTGTGAGTTTATGTATTCCCTTCTCATAAGCATCCTTCGATTGTTTGTCATCACCAGCCAATTGGTACATATTACCCAAATCAATCCATAACACAAGGTTATCAGGGTCTACCTTCATTTGCTTCTTGATGACCTTTTCAGAGGTCTTGAAATCCTTTACCTGTATCAGGCACTCTAAATAATTATGATAAACGACATTGGATTGCCTTTTAGCGTATACTTTTTCATAATAAGCGACAGCTTTATCGTATTCCTTGTTCAGGTAATATTGTTGGGCCAGTTCCTCATCAGTTCCATTTTGTGCAAAAACACAAGGTATTATGCTGAATACTAAATAACATATCAACAATAACCTTTTCATGATGTAATTAATTAGGATTAAATCCCATGATGATTCTTAAGACGCACTACCAGTGAATCGGCTTGAGGTGCAATTAGGCCGTATAATGGTATTTGATTATGTATATCAACCATAGCTAGCTTTACTGTTTCTATTAACTCACTTGCTTTCTTAACTTCAAAACCATAGTAAAATTGTACGCTGTCTGCTTTAATAAGGTTATTGCCTAAATCATGGCTCAGGTGAGATAATTGATCCATAGATTTATTAATCTCAAACTTTATAACGTTTCTTTTGCCCATAAATTTTTGCATAAACCATCGAACAGAATTAATATCCCTGAATGTCTGTGCGGCACCTGCACTCATTGTATCTTTATGAAGCATTTGCACAAAGTCCAGGTCTATCATTATGTGGTTGCAATCTTTATTTATAACTACAGTATCTATTTTAGTAATGAGTGAATCGGCACTCTTTAATTGCGTCTTCAAGCTATCAAGAGTAGCAACTTCCTTTTTGTAGCCACCACCCTGTTTACATGAAGAAATAAGTATAACAAATAGGATACTGAACAAACAAAGTCCAAGATTTATAAGCTTTCTTAAGTTAATAGTAATCATATAGTTAAAATATTATTTAGTAAGCAAGAACCTGTTCAATAGCTGCAGCCACCTTATCAGTATTGTTAAGCATAGCAAACTCAAGGGCAGAGTTAAGCGGCACTGCTGGAAGATTTTCAGAGCCTATTACAGTTACAGGAGCATCAAGATACTCGAAACAATTTTGCTGTATACGTGAAGATATAGATTGAGCAAATGTATTATTCACAGGCTCTTCCGTTACTACCAGGCAGCGGCTATGTTTCTTTACCGAAGAATAAATAAGCTCTTCATCTAATGGAACAAGTGTACGTAAATCGATTATTTCAACTTGGCCTGGGAATTTCTTAGCTGCATTCCTGGCCCAATATACTCCCATGCCGTAAGCTATAATTGTAAGCGTTTTTGCTTCACGGGCATTGGCCTCCTGAACTAATCTACCCTTCCCAAATGGTATTATATAGTCAGCATCAGGCTCAACGGTTTTAGCCTCTTCCGTTCCTTTAATCTTTGACCAATACAAGCCCTTATGTTCAAGCATTACTACCGGATTAGGATCATAATAAGCAGCCTTTAGTAATCCTTTTAAATCAGCTCCTGTACTTGGGTAAGCAATTTTTATCCCACGAATGTTGGTAAGAACAGACTCAACACTGGAGGAGTGGTAAGGACCACCACTGCCATAAGCGCCAATTGGTACACGAATAACGCAACCCACAGGCCATTTGCCATTCGATAAATAGTATGAGCGGCTAACCTCTGTAAACAATTGATTAAGCCCTGGCCATATATAATCGGCAAATTGTATTTCAACTATTGGCTTACACCCTACAGCTGACATTCCAACGGTGCTACCAATTATAAAAGCTTCTTGAATTGGAGTATTAAATACCCTGTCATCACCGAATTTTTGGGCAAGGGTAGCTGCTTCTCTAAATACCCCACCCAAACGTCCACCCACATCCTGTCCGTAAAACAAACATTCCGGGTGTTTTTCCATTAATTCCTGAATGGCAAATAAAGCACAATCAACCATTACGGTTTTATCTTTCCCCTTTGGCTCTCTTACACCTTTTTCTTCTGTAACAGGTGTTGGTGCATAGTCATACTTAAAAGCATCCTCCGGTTTAGGGTCAGCTGCTTTTAATGCTTTATTATAATCTTCCAGAACTGCGGCGTTAGCCTTTTCTTCTATTTCTTTAAGCTTATCACCCTTGAACCCAGCAATAGTAAGCTGGCTTTTCATTCGAGGAAAAGGATCGCGCTTAGCAGCTTCCTCAAGGTCTCCCCTATACCACTCTTTACGAACGCCTGAAGTATGGTGATTCAACAATGGCACACGGGCATGTACCAAAAAAGGCCTTCTTTCCTCACGCATTGTCCTAATAACCTCATTCAAGGTCTGATAAGAACGCATGAAATCAGTACCATCAATACTCCTTGTCTCAAGCCCTTTAAATCCTTTGGCATATTCTACTGCATCCATAGCACGGGTTTCACGCCCGGTAGCTGAAATATCCCATTCATTATCTTGAACCAAGTAAAGTATTGGCAGCTTTTTAAGCACTGCCATTTGAAATGCTTCTGCTACTTCACCTTCTGTAACTGAACCATCACCCATGGAGCATACCATGATAGGTTTGCCATCTTTATATTCAGGGGCAAGAGCACGTTTTTCCAAATATTGTAAGCCCATTGCCACACCTGTAGACGGAATAGCCTGCATACCCGTAGCTGAAGATTGATGGGGTATTTTAGGCATATTATCGCGGCGAAGACTTGGATGAGAATAGTATGTTCTGCCACCGGAAAAAGGGTCATCAGCTTTTGCCATTAATTGCAGCATAAGCTCATATGGAGTCATACCTATAGAAAGTAGGATACTATCGTCTCTATAATATGCACTAAGGTAGTCTTGCGGTTTAAGTTGTAATCCGAGGGCTATTTGTATGGCCTCGTGACCACGAGAAGTAGCGTGAACATACTTACTGGTAACTGCAGCATTCTTCTCATATATTTCTGTCATTGCCTTGGCTGTGCACATAAGCTCAAAGGCCCTTACAACAATATGTACCGGCACTGAACCAATAGATTCTTCTTTAGCAGCTACTGTAGATGACATAAGAATATGCGAGTTAAGCCACAAATTTAACAATTCCTGTGGGAAAGTACGCAGCAAAATCTTTGATGCAAAGGCTTTGTATTGGTATTCCTTGTCAACTTTCGTCAAAAATTATGGCATTATATCATGTTTTCAGCCTCTTTATTACCTTTGAAAAAAATAACCAGATGCAAAACCTAATTCTTAATGCTGCCCAGATTCAGAAAAAGATTACCCGTATTGCATACGAGATATTTGAGGAGCATGCCGGTGAGAAGGAAATAGTGTTGGCCGGCGTTGCACCGGGCGGGTATTTATTAGCAAAGAAAGTAGATGCAGCTCTTAAAAAGATATCACCACTCAAAACTATTCTTATCAAGGTAGAGATTGATAAGAAGAAACCTGTTCATTCTGCTACTATTGAAATGGATAAAAAACTAAATCTGACAGATAAAACTGTGATTTTAGTGGATGATGTATTAAACACGGGTAAGATTCTGGCCTACAGCATGAATGCATTTTTGCAATACCCTATTAAATGCCTTCGCTTAGCTGTATTAGTCGACCGTAATCATAATGTCTTCCCTGTCAAATCTGACTATACGGGGCTTTCAATAGCTACCACCATGCAAGACCATATAATGGTTGATTTAGCAGAAAGTGGTAAAGAATCGGTAGTACTTAAGGATTAACTTTTTTTGCCCTTACAATAAGTTCATCTGCTAAAGCCTGCAAGTCAGTTGGGAGGCCTTTGTAGAAAAGCTCTATTTCCTCTCCCAAATCATCTGAAGCATCCAAATCAGCAAGTTGAAGTGGCTTGTCATCATGTATAAACTGCGCCATATTTTTACGGATACCATCTATTCGTTTTGTATAACTCTCTTTGGTAAGCATAAGCCATTCGACCCCTTTGTCATCATTTTGCGGTTCACAAAGCTCATACCCCTGCAATTTATTATAGGCTAATGCTATCTTATTTTCCTTCAATACTTTTGCATAGATAGCTTTAAAATTCCCCAGGTAAAATGTCCAGTCATTCATAATAATAGAAGCAAGTGAGGAAACTATGCTATTCAAATACTCGGTATCCCATATAAATATACCTCCTTCACAGGTTCTATTTTCAAAATCAACATTTTTACCATGTATCAAGCCTATCTGTTTCTCATTATAGCTAATGATATAATAGCCATTGTATTTGTTATTAACCGATTCGAACCATTTTTTCTGCATCTGGGGGGTGATCTCTTCCCGGAAAAACATAGTGCGTCTTATAGGTTCTGAATTCCGCATTTGCCTAATCAGTTCAATATCTTCTTCCTTAATTCTTTTCAGAACCAGGCCATATTTTCTAATGATCATTTCTATTCGAGAATTTCCCTGATTGAATACTGAGGGCGTTCATTAAGAATATTGTACATCCTTCTCATATATTCACCTATGATGCCAATACTTAATAAAATAATTCCCCCGGTAAAGGTTACGCTTACAACTATACCCGTAAATCCTATTCGTGTATGAAAAAATAATTTCTTGATAATGAAGAATATCCCAACAACAAAAGAAATAAAAGAAGAAGATAAGCCCAAATAGGTAATCATTTTTAATAATACTGCATTGTATCCAAAAACAAGGTCCCAATAAAGCTTTGCTAATTGTGCGCCTGAATAGCGTGATGCTTTAAGTTTTGAAGGGTTATGTACAACCAATATATGTTTGATACTGGTTGTATACCACGAAATAAGTTCGTCTATAAAAACAAATTGTTGGTTATGTGTAATTATCCTTTTTACGAGATTGCTTTTTATAAGCCTGAATGAAGAACCAGCAGTATAATCTGGGGCAGTAAACTTGGCTGAAACCTTATATCCTTTACTAAAAAAATTC
>DATHOD010000097.1:0-4253 GCA_035485295.1 Bacteroidia bacterium | reverse complement strand
CCACAAATATAATAGCTTTCTTATATAACTCAAAGGGTATATACAATACTTATTACCTGAATGGATTTAGGCCAATATTGAATTAACAAATCCTTAATAGCTCTGTTATATTGGCAATAGTATTCCGAGCAAATGAATATGCTAAATAAGCCCTCTATTTCATGAATCAATTTATTTCCTCATATTTGTAGTGGGATTAGGATTCAAATATTTAGTATAGCCACATAAACCAGTGTATGCGTTATAGTGTAAGCCTTATTGCTTTCCTCCTCTGTTTCAGCGTTGTTAAGTCTCAGGATACTGCCAAATACAATTGCCCTGATGTGGGTAAAGGCAAAACTCCGGCAGAACAAAAGCTTAATATGCTTAAAAACCGCGACATTACACCCGGCACTATTGATAATAGCGTAACCCTTACAAGTATATTAACTGCAGGTAATGATACCGGGCGTTTTAACTCATCGCAATATGTTTCAATAACCGGCTGGGTACTTGAATATGAAGACGGTGGCGCAGAATCATGCAATTGCTTTACTCACTTAGAAAAGTACCAGGATACCCGCATATTTATAGGACATTCAACTGCTTCTTTTAAAGATTCAGTATTTATGGTGGTTGTTACCCCTAAGTATTCCATCCCCCACCCTTTTGATGTGGATAGTTACATTGGGCATAAAGTGACTATTACAGGCTACCTGATGTTTGATACTGAAAAGAAGACACATGTACTGAATACATGCAAGAACTGCCATGCCGCTGAATACAAAACAGCATGGGAGATACGCCCAGTTACTTCTATTACTATAGTAAAGTAAGGTTTAGCTAAATTACCTGACTATTATTCTTTTACGGTGCGTGGTTCCCCATTTACCCAATTCCTTTAAAACGCTTTGCAACGATTTACCATACTGAGTAAGGGAATACTCCACCGTCACCGGAACAGAATCGTATACAGTACGCTTTACCAATTGGTTCACCTCAAGATCCTTCAATTCCTTCGACAGCATTTTAGCTGTTATATGGGGTATTTCACGTTGCATTTGTTTAAAACGCTTGTTGCCATACATAAGTGCAATAATAATAGGCAACTTCCATTTGCCACCCAATATATCTAGGGCATCACGCACGGGCAGTAAGTGCTTGGCACATTCGGTAGGATTGTTAGGGCACATATTTAAGTATAGTATTTATAACCGGTTACAAATATATACTTAATATCCAAAAGGCTTACTCACGTTGATGGTATACTATAGTACACCAGTATACATTAGTATAGTAGTAACTTTTGTATACCTGCTATGTTCAACTTTGTGCCATCAAACTAAAATAACATGAAACCAAAAACAAGAAAAATAGTAGCACTGGTAATAGGTATACTGCCTTCATTAATGGTAGCCATGAGCGCCTTTATGAAGTTATCGGGCAACCCGCAGATGGTTGACGGCTTTACCAAAATGGGAATGATACAATACCTTAAAGTATTTGGAATAATAGAGGTAGTATCACTTATCTTATTCTTCTACCCTAAAACATATAAGATAGGCTTCCTCCTGCTCTGCTGTTATTTAGGTGGTGCAATGTCGATAGAACTTGAACATGGACAGCCACCCATGTCGGCACTATTGATTGCATTATACTGGATATCAGTCTTTATCAAGGAGAAGAACATGTTCCTTCCTGCTCATGACGAGAGTCATATAATTTCTTAACAAAAGTCAATAACAACCCTCTTAAGTGAGTATAACTTTGTATCGTAAAAATCAATTAAACCCCTAAACAATTAAATAAACATTCATTATGGAAACAGCAACTGCAACAACAACGAAAACATGGACTCTCGATAAAGCTCATGCAAAAGTAGGCTTCAGCACAGTGCACATGTTAGTATCGGATGTAGAAGGATACTTTAGCGATTTTGATGCTAAACTAAAAACTACCAAAGAAGATTTTTCAGATGCTTCGGCAGAATTTACTGCTAAGGTATCGAGCATTAATACACACAACGAGCAAAGGGATGCTCACCTGAAGAATGCAGATTTTTTCCAGGCTGAAGAATTCCCTACCGTTGAATTCAAAAGTAAATCATTCACCAAAACAGGTGAGAATAAATATAAAGTAGATGGCGAACTTACCATGCACGGCGTAACCAAGCCTGTAAACTTCGATGTTACCGGCATTATAGGTGAACACCCTTTCACTAAGAAAACCATTGCAGGTTTTAAGATCACCGGTTCAGTAAAACGCAGCGAGTTTGGCGTAGGCCATACAGTGCCTGGTTTTGTAGTTAGCGACGAAGTAAAGGTTGTGGCTAATGCAGAATTTGCAGGAGAATAATAAAAGACGTTAATGCTAGATAGAAGAGGGTTTTAAGTGGTACCCCTGGCTGTTGTGGCTGGGGGTTTTTTATTGCGGTTCTTTGCACTCCTCTTCCGAACATTCACCACTACCCCTTTCCGTTTCAAGGGTAATATGGTGTATGTTCTTATGTGCCAGTTCATGCCTTAAGGTATGTTTTATCTTCTGCTCCTCCTCCATTGTAATTCCGGGCATAAGTACCAAATGAGCAGTAAGTGCATTTTCGGTAGTGCTAAGAGCCCATATATGTATGTGATGCAAATCCTTTATCCCATTTACCTGCATAGCCGCTTTGCGGATGCTATCCACTTCTATATTGGCCGGAACACCGTCGAGCGATAAGCGAAGGCTATCTTTCAACAGCTTCCATGTATTAAACATTATAACTACAACCACCACTAAGCTAAGCGCACTATCCATCCAATAATAGCCTGTGTAGTAAATAATAATGCCACCTATAACCAATGCCAGCGATACAGCCGCATCGGACATTAAGTGTATATAAGCACTTTTCACATTCAGGTCTGAATCTTTATCCCGCATAAAGAATAAGGCTGATATGGCATTTATGAAGATACCTATACCTGCAACTATGGCTATAGGTATACCGGGTAATGTTTCAGGAGCAAGAAGGCGGTGAACAGCTTCGAAGGTTATGGCACCCATGGACACTAATAATACCATTGCATTGAGCAGGGCTACTAATACTGATGTCTTTTTAAAACCATAAGTGAAATTTTTGCTGGGCTTGAATGATAATAAGCGGAATGCCAGTAAGGAAAGCGCCAGGGCGCCAACATCAGCCAGGTTATGTCCGGCATCAGCTAATAAGGACAATGAGTTGATGCGCAGACCTGCAACAACTTCAATAATTACAAAAAGTGAGTTAAGGAGAATACCAATTTTAAACGCGGCATTAAGGCTTGCCGGGTGGACAGTATGATGGTGATGATGTGAATGGTCGTGCGCCACAGTTTAGTATCTATTCTACAAAGGTAGAACAGATTAGAAGCAAAACCAATTTAAATCAGTAAGGCTTAGCCTATGCCTTCGTTACATTCATTTTAAGCGAAGCCAGACGCCTTAATGCATGCGATGTAACCTGCCTGAGGTCATTAAACAGCTTATTGTTCAATGCACTCACCACCGATGGCATATTCACGCGCTCGGGCTGTACACCCCAACACAGGATAATATACTCGTAGGCTGCATAGGGAAGGGTTTCCATAACCTTCTTGTCGTCGTGGAATTCGTCACCATCAACATAATGATGCCAGTGCTCAAATTCTTTTTTGATCTCCTTCCGCAGGGCCGGAAGGAGTCTTTTCACTTCCTTGATTACTTCTTTGGACACGTTTGTTGGCATAATTTTCAGGGGATTATGCGGTTAAAAACTAAACTTTAAAAAAGTGTGGGACGTTTCACTTACTGTAGTTTAGGTACTCCGAGCACCTATAGAACAAATAAGAAAACGCCCACACTTTGCTGTGAACGTTATTATCCTATTCTCTGTTCTTTAGATAAATTCGGAGTTTTTAACTACGAGAATTGGGGTAACGTAATTATCTAATAAGTCTTATCCTATTAATCAAGTTCCTTATTACAAAAGTAATTGTTTAGTAGACACTTACAAGCTTTTTAACAAAATAAATTCAAATATTATTCATCCTGCAATTACCCCTTTCTATCGCTCTCACCCAACCCTCAATTTTTATATAGCTAAATCTGTTTAATGCTAAAAGGCGAGACTCAAACTTGTGCATTCTTCATCTCAAAATCTCACATTAAAATGTGATGAAAAAGACATTTTTTAATTCCAAACTTTGCTTAACCTTTCCAATAAATCTTCAAATTCTTTCTCACTGCCAGAATACACTCCATGCTCCCAAGTAAATATA
>DATHOD010000096.1:0-2062 GCA_035485295.1 Bacteroidia bacterium | reverse complement strand
CACCTATCTGAACTTTGCCACACACATGTTATTTGTGTTTTGCCTGGCAGGTCTGTTTAAAGATGAAATGCCTATAATTTTCATTCCTTTCTTTTTAGCATTAACAGGTATTGGCCTATGGCAGGCATTTTCTGAAAGATCGTTTTACTTCTTGCTCTTAGCTGTGTTGTATGGTTATATAGGTTTCACATACATTATCATTAAAATAATGGAGCCACTGTTCAGAGGTACTGATATGGCGTTATTCATATTATTCTTATTGTTTTCTTATTTCATTGGTTCTTCGGTTGCAGTAATAATATTCTTGCGAAACATGAACAAACGCATGAAAACCACATGATCATCTACAATAAAATATGGTTAGATAGTCTTTCTGTAAAGAAAGAATTAATGCTATGGTTGAAAAAGGGCTTGATTACTCCTGATGAATCAAAAGCCGTTGAAGTAAAATACCCGAGCGACTATAAACCACAGGGCTTCTTCGCGCGTATAGGCATGTTTATATTCGCTACTATTATTGTATTAAGCTCACTCGGAATTCTTTTGTTGATTTCAGAACCAAGGAGTGGGATAGGTTTCGCCAGTGAGTGCCTGATAATAAGTATTGGATGCTATGCCTTAACCGAACATTTTGTAAGAGACAAAAATCACTTTCGTTCCGGAATAGTTGATGCGGGACTCTACTTATCACTTATAGGTTTTTGCACAGCACTTGTCATATTCATCAACGAGAGTAAAGGTGATTCCGATATTGATCCTCTTGTCTTTTTCATTTCCGCGTTACCATTCATACTTATTTGTGCTATTCGCTTTGCAGATGCCTTCCTGGCGCTGATAGTATATTGCCTTGCCATAACTATAAATGCTTTACTGGTATTGAAACTTGGCACATTCGGTAAAATGATATTGCCATTTGAATGTATGGCATTTTCAGTGGCTGCATATTATTGGGTGAAGAAACAACAGCCTAAAAAGCAATTACGTTACTGGAACAATAGCCTGTGGATCCTCGAATTGGCAAGCATAATCAGCTTTTACCTTGCAGGGAATTATATGGTGGTAAGAAAATTATCAGAAGCTTTATTAGGTACAGAGATTGGAGTAGGTGAGGATATTCATTTTGCATTTTTATTTTATATCTACACTATTGCTGTCCCTTTGGCTTATATATGGATTGGCTTAAAAAAGAAGAACAGGTTATTTATCAGGTTAGGTGTATTATTGGTTGCCGCAGGGATACTTTCTATTAAGTATTACCATTCCCTGATGCCAATTGAAACTGCTTTAATACTTAGCGGAACACTATTGGTTGCTGTATCGTGGTTGAGCATACGGTATTTAAAAATACCACGCAATGGATTGACAAGTTTAGCAGATGATGAAACAAGTAAGTTAGATAAGATCAGCAATATCGCTTTTGCTGAATTGGCAGTACAAAACCAGCAAACACAACCAACACAGAATGATGATGTGAACTTTGGAGGAGGCCAGTTTGGCGGAGGCGGGGCAGGGGCCGACTATTAAACCTTTTGCAGTTTTATGTCTTTGTATTCATTCAGCTTGTGAAGTTCAAGAATACTGGTCTTGCCATCTTCACTTTCCCTATACATAGGCACGAACTTCTTATCGAATAATATTTCAGAATATATATAAGAAGTACGTTTTTGTACAATAGCGGCAAACACCTCATCATACCCACGAACAAGAATGTAAAGCTCTACATCGGCCTTTTGCATATCCTCGGCAGTCATTCCATATAAAGGACTTTTTTCATCAATTGGGTGTACAATAGTCCAGTTCATTACCAGACTCTCAATTTTATGGCGCTCCAGGTCAAGCCTATAGAATTTATATTCCGGTTTCCCATTCTCTTCAACAAGCATACCGAGGTTTATAAGAATATCTACATCAGTTAAATTGTGATGATCCTTATACGTTGCGAGCCTGAACATTAATGCGGTTTTATCCTGGTAAGGGCTAATAAGCGCATGATCTGTAAATCGCAAATATGACCTTGGCCTTGCAAAACGTCCGTAAATTAAACCGGTAGCAATAGCGAAAG